>JAFIEN010000170.1 GCA_020832515.1 Rubellimicrobium sp.
GGATGGCGGCAAGGATGGCGCGCACCATCGGGCCGGTGACGGCCACCTCGGCCAGTTGGAAGGTGATGGCGCGGGCGTGGCGGACGACGCGAGCTCCGATCTTGATCAGCTTGAGCTGCAAGCCGGTCAAAGACCAGCCAGCCATCGCCTCGGGCAGCTCGATGCAGCGAAGGAAGGTGGCCAGGGTGAAGGCCAGGGCGTGCAACTGCAGCCGCACCTCGTTGTCGCGGAACCGTCGGCATGACAGCCGCGTCCAGCGAAAGGCATACTTGCCTTCCTTGATGTGCTGCTCGGCGGTGCCGCACTGATTGTAGAACCGCACCACCCAGTCCGGCCCCATCGGCAGGTTGGTGACGATGAAGCCGACACGCGGGAACGGCTCGCCCGGATGCCATTCGATCTTGGCGATGACGCGGCGCGGCTTGTCCCAGCTTTGCGCTTGATGCTGGAAGTCCTCGTAGAACCGCTTCACCTTGGTTTGTGACGGTCGCCCCACGGGCCGGGTCAGCCGATGCGCAATCTTCTCGCGCAGGACGTTGTTGGCGGGCAGCCGGATCGCGTAAAAAATAGCCCGTCTCTTCCAGTCTCGCGTAGAGTGCCGGGATCGCATAGGCGGCGTCGGCACGGAAGAACCGCAGGATGTCACGTTTGGCATAGCGGGCGATCACCGGGTCGAGCACGTCCCGCCAGCCATCAGCACTATGGACGTTGCAATTGCGCAGGGCGCAGCGTTCCAGCATGCCGAACTGGTTGAACACGAAATTCGGGTGGTAGCAGGTGCAGTCGAAGATCTCGACGGCCAGCGCCATGATCGGGCCGACACCGGGCATGGTGCGCAGACGCCGCGCGGTTTCGCCTTCCCCGGACAGGCGAGCGATCTCGCGGTCCCCTGACCCCCTCGCTCTTTGCCTGGGGGAGGGTCACATGGCTCAGATCTCGGCGGAAATCACGCGCCTGACCGGGGCACGTCTCAGTGGAAATCACCAGCCCCTTCCCCGTGGTCGCCATGCGCGTGATTTCGCAGAAACTGGCAGCACTTTGTCCCCTCTTGCTTCCACAGTGCTTCCGCATGGGCGCGGGATGATGGTCGCGGTAGCACCCTGCATCAGTGTATCGTAGCAGGTGGTTCCATGGTCCGCGTCGCAAGCATCTGCTGCCGCGCTTTCCGGTTGGACGGGAGGACCATCTGGCGTGGCCGATGTCCAGCCAAACACATGGCCGGTTGCGACGTGGCCAGCCAATACCGCCAATCACCCTGGGTCCGAACCATGCAAATGCTCGGCGCAGTTGCCGGACGGCGTGCGCACGACAGCAGCTATCTGTTCGGCCAGAACCTCAGGCCTGCTGGCCGCATCGAGGCGCGTCCACGCGATCTGGCCAAGATCATGGGAGAGTTGTGCCTCAAGGACGGTGAGCGTGGCGTCCGAGGGCCCGCCCCTGCGGCTCGCGACGCGTTCGCGCAGCAGCTCGGCGGGGGCGTCGAGCCAGAAGCCGTGGAAGGAGACGCCCCCCGCTTCGGCGGCCGTTGCTATCCGCATGCGTTCGGCGGGACGGGCAAAGACGGCATCCGCAACCACGCTGACGCCACCTGCCGCCAGGCCCTGCGCGCGCTCGGTGATCGCGCGGTAGACCTGCTCCGAAGCCTCGGGACTGTAGGCCCCGAGCGGCAGGCGCGTTTCGGGCGCAACGCCATGCAGGGCCTTGCGCTGACGGTCGCTGGACAGGTAACGCGCGCCCGCGCCCCCGCCGATCTGCGCCGCCAGGATCTGGGCCACAGTGGACTTGCCCGAGCCAGATAGGCCTCCGACCGCGACGACGACCGTAGGCTGCGTTTGCAGAAGCCGCAGCGCCAGGTCGAAATAGGCGCGCGCTTCGGCGCGACGTGCCGGGGTATCGGCGCCCTCGTTTATCGCCGTCGCCGTGACATGCGCCCGCACCGCCGCGCGCAGCGCCATGAAGAACGGGACCAGCGACATCCCACCCTCGTCACCGGTCTGGTCCAGGTAGCGGTTCAGCACCAGGTTGGCCAAACCCGGCAACCCGCGGTGCAGGAGGTCCATCAGCAGGAAGGCGAGGTCATAGAGCAGGTCAATCGTCGCGAGCGCGTCGTTGAACTCGATACAGTCGAAGATGACGGGCTCGTCGCCGTTGAGAAAGATGTTGCGCAGATGCAGATCGCCATGCGCCAGACGCACGCGCCCGGCCTCTGCCCGCGCATCCAATTCCGTGCGCCATGTTGCTGCCGCCGCGCGAAAGGCGGTGTTCAGATGCTCGACCTCGTCACGGGGGAAGACCCGGGTCTCGGCCAACGACGCCTCGTTCACCGCCAGAACCTCGGCCACACGCTCCGATCCCGGCCGATGATCGGGCGGGCAGTTGTCATGCAGGCGCGCGATTGCCGTCGCGAGCCGTTCAACCAGCTGCGGCGTCAATTCGCCGCGCACGGCCAGTCGGTCGAGCAGACTGGCCTGGTCGAAGGCGCGCATCTCGACGACGGCATCGACCAATTCCCCTGGTCCATCGAAAGCAAGCCCATCGGGACCAAGGGTGATGCTGCGCACGCCAAGATAATGGCTTGGCGCTGTGCGCCGGTTGAGCTCAACCTCGCGCTGGCAGCAGGCAAGTCGCCGCTCCACCGTCGAGAAATCGGCATAGGGCAGCCTCACGGCGCGCTTGAGCTTCCAGGCAACTTCGCCGCCGACGAAGATATGCGAGATATGCGTTTCGATCTCCTCCCCGCCGCCCTGCCCTGCCATGGCATCGGCAAGAAACGCCCGCGTCTTGTCCTGATTGCCCGCCAGCATCTTGACCCTCTTCCATGAAGCCTGTCTGGGTCCGCCCCTTCTGGATCCCCAGTCCGCACTTCTCGAAACTCATTCATACACCTTCAAAGGCCGATCCGCCTTGACACCGATCACCACGAGCCAGGATTCTGTCTGACCGTTCTCCAACCTGAACATGGAGCGTGACCAAGTCCGGGCAGGAACAGCCGAAGACCGCGACTCAGGGTTGCAGGACATAGCTGCCCGGCGCGCGGCCGAGCCCGGCCGACGTCATCGCAGGTGGCGCGACAGGATCACCGCTCCGGGCCGCCAGCCAGCCCGCCCATTCCGGCCACCAGGACCCCGGTTGCGGCTCATGCGCTTCCAGCCACCGATCCGGCCCCTGATAATGCTCCCCGGCCGCGCGTTGCCCGATGCGGTAATGGCGGCGCGGATGGCCGGGTTCTGACAGGATGCCAGTGTTGTGCCCGCCCTTGGTCAGGACGAAGGTCAGGTCGCTGTCGGTGAACAGCGCGGTCTTGTAGACCGACCGCCACGGCGCGATGTGGTCGGTCTCGGTCGCGACAACGAATATCGGCGCGTCGATGTCCTTCAGCGCGATCACTCGTCCTTCGACGGCGAAGCGGCCCGCGGTGATGCGGTTTTCCAATACTATCCCGCGCAGGTATTCCGAATGCATCCGCGCCGGCATGCGGGTGGTATCGTTGACCCAGACGCCAATGTCGGTGGGCAGGTCGGGTTCTCCCAGGAAATAGCGGCGCACGGCGCGAGACCAGATCAGGTCTTCCGACCGGATCGCGGCAAAGGCGCCCGACATCTGGGGCCGGTCGAGATAGCCTTGCGACCACATCAGATCCTCGAGGAAGGCGACCTGGCTTTCATCGAGAAACAGCAGCAACTCGCCAGCTTCGGCAAAATCCACCTGCGCCGCCATCAGTGTGACCGAGGCCAGTCGGTCGTCACGCTCGCGCGCCATGGTCGCGGCGGCGATGGCCAGAAGCGTGCCGCCCAGGCAATAGCCATTGGCATGAACCCGCGCACCGGGAACGATGCCGCCGATCGCGTCCAGCGCATGCATGATCCCGTTCAGGCGGTAGTCCTCAAGTGACAGCTCGGCCTGTTCGGCGCCCGGGTTGCACCAGGAGATGCAGAACACCGTATGCCCCTGATCCACCAGCCAGCGGATGAAGGAGTTATGCGGCGACAGATCGAGGATGTAGTATTTCATGATCCAGGCCGGCACGATCAGCACCGGTTCAGGATGCACCAGTTCGGTGCTGGGGGCGTACTGGATCAGCTCCATCAGATCGTTGCGATAGACCACCTCGCCCGGCGTGGCAGCCAGCGCCTTGCCCAACGAGAATGCATCGGGCACCGGGCGGTGCTCTTGAGTCAGCACGCGGCGGGCGTCGTCGGCATAATGAAGCGCGCCGTCGATCAGGTTGCGCCCGGCGCTTTTCCACGTCGCCTCCATGATCTCGGGGTTTCCCAACGGGAAGTTCGACGGTGACACGGTATCGAGAAGCTGGCGCATCATGAATCCCGTGCGCTCGTTGTTCTGCTTGCGCAACCCTCGCAGATCGGCGGTGGCCGCTTGCCACCAGTCCTGCGTGGCCAGAAAGCTCTGTTGCCACAGCGCAAAAGGAAGCCTGTCCCAACCGTCATGCGACCAGCGGGTGTCGTATGTCCCGGGACTGAAGGGCTTGTCGGCAGGCTTGCCGATCGGTCCGCTTGCCGCGAATTGCGCAAGTTTGAGCCAATTGTCGCGCGCGCGCGCGATCAGCTCCAGTTGCCGTCCCGGCGCTCGGGCCAGATGCATCGCCCAATCGCTCCAGGCATCGATCATCGCATGCGGTGAAATGCCGCCGGTCATGCGTGCAAGGCTGACCATCACGCCGCGATCAAGGGCAGAATACGGGTGCGGGTCGCCCCGGGCCGCATCCAGCGGTCGGCGGTCGACGGCCGGCAGTTGCTGACTGCGATCCGGACAGCTCGTCGATGATTGGGTCGGGGCAGGTTTTCTGTTCCGTCCGGCCATCTGGATCCGCTCCCCTTGGCTGCAGCCTTCGCCCTTCGTCAAGGCGTCCGGCGAACCCGGCGTGGATGGGCCCGTGCCGACCCGGAATGAAGATGCCGGCCAAGGCCCGAAGAGCGCCGCCGTCACGGCACCCTTGAAAACGACTGTAACAGCGAAAAAGACGAACTGAAAACTGCGTTCTGACAAGCAGCATCTGGTCTTCGCCCCGGCCCGCCATGTCAGCCAGAAGATGCCGGGCGAGCAGAACATCCAGGCGAGGGCATCGTGCTCGCTGGCGTCCATCAGGTCAGCGAGTTTGAGCCAACGCGGACGCAACTGTTCGGCGACCTTGCGCCGGGTTTCCCCGGCATGGGCCCGGTCGGGCCGGTCGAAGGCCTGTCGGATCGCGGCGGCGACGACGGTGTGTTGGCCGCGCGAGAGTGCGCCATCGAGGCGCCATTGATGGAGTGGATGGCGGACAAGAGCTCGTTCTCCGCAAGGTCCGTGGTTGAAGTCACCAAACTCCACCTCGACCATACACCTCGATGGTCACCCGGGATCACACCGCCGACGGCGGTGCAATTACACCAGCTCCACGAACGCTAAAGCCAACACGTCGTCTTTGCAGCGTCCGGTCATGCTCCCTTTCTCACCGAACCAGCGCTCTTTGCGGGTACCGTGCGAGGTTTCGCGCAGTCAGGGCTGATCACCGAACCTTGATGTGAATCATGGCAGCCCGCACGTTCGCAGGGATACTCGCGGGTACTTTCCGGAATGCCGGAGCGGCAACAGGCGGGACGGCGGTTTTGTCGATTTCGCAGGATCGTCGGGACTGCCCTTTGGGTCTGGCAAGGACTGTTGTGGATTATCCATTTGGGCGGCTTTGGCACAGACGCAAATCAAGCAAGGAGTGCTCAAATGAGCGAGCGAATCCAGGAACCGCCAGTTGGCTCGGTATGGGTATTCTTCATCCTGACCTTTGTGATCGCATGGGGCGGGATGGGGATGGTCTTCGTCTTTCAGGAGGCCGTCGAGGCTGCACTCGGGCCGATGGGTGCCACGCATCCGCTCTTCATCCTTGCGGTCTGGTCGCCGGCGATCTCGGCAATTCTGCTTGTGCTGTGGTATGGGGGGCTGCCGGGCCTGCGCCGCTACCTGTCGCGTCTGCTCCTGTGGCGAGCCCCTGTCGGGTGGTATCTGCTTCTGATCCTAGGCATTCCGGCGGTCTACTACTTTGCGGCACTTGTCACCGGGACCCTCACCCGCGAGGCGCTGGCCCAGCCGCCGCTGCGCGAACTCCTGCCGCTGGTCGCCTTCATGCTGATCCTCGGCCCGATGGAGGAACTTGGCTGGCGCGGCTACGCCACTCCGGTCCTGCAGCGCGTCATGGCACCAATCTGGGCCGGGTTTCTGGTGGGCATTGTCTGGGCGCTCTGGCATGTGCCCGCGTTCTTTCTTGGCGGAACGCCGCAGAGCGGCTGGGAGGTGATGCCCTTCCTGCTTGGCGCGACGGCGGTCAGTCTCATCGTGACCGCCTTGTTCAACGCGGCGCGGGGCAGCATCCTTCTGGCGGTGCTGTTTCACTGGCAACTCAACATGCCGATGTGGCCGGATACCAAACCGCTCGACATGTATCTGTTCATCCCGCTGGCCGTGATCGTGGTCTGGATCAAGCGGGCCGAGATGTTCAGCCGGACGGGGGCCGCGACCGAAGTGATGCCTGCACGCGGTCCGTGACTCGATAGCGAGGGAGACACGGTCCCGGCACCGCAGCCTAATCGTTTGTCGTGTTGACGAACCGCGCATTCTTGAGCGGGAACACACCGTCGAACGTGACGGGCAGAGGCTCGCCGCGCAACGGCGCTTCGGGATCGGTGCCGCGCTGGACATGGATATGCAGATGCGGCTCGCCCGAATGTCCCGAATTGCCGACCTCGGCCAGGGTCATGCCCGCGGTGACAGCATCGCCCACATCCACACGCAGAGATCCCTGCCGAAGATGGGCCAGGTAGACCTTCACGTCGCCGCAGTCGATCATCAGCTCGTTGCCACCCCTGTTCACGGTATCAAGCTCCGGCACCGGCAGGTCGGGCCGGTCGCCCACGGCATGGATGATGATGCCGTCACAAGGCGCCAGCACCCGCTTGCCGAAGATCAGGTAATCAGCCGGATCCTCGGTGCCCAGCGGGGTGGTGGCGCGCCAGCCGATCCTGTCGATGCCGATCAGGTCAACGGCGAAACTCTGACCGCGATAATCCGCAAGCTCCGGGTCATCGAGGGTCATGAAATGCGCGTTCAGCAGCGGGTGATGCCCGCCATTCATCACCAGATAGCGCCCGGGTTCGAGCGGAAAGGCGATATCCACCGCATCGGGCGGCACCTGACGTCCGCCGATGACCCCCGGCAGCGCCAGAAGCACCAGTGCCAGGAGCGCGGTTGAAAGCGCATATTCCCCGCCTCGCCGCCAGCGGCCGGGACGGGCATCCCGATCTCGCAGAAGCCGGGCGGCGCGCCACGTCGCCAGAGCCGAAAGCACCAGCAGCAGATAGGGCGTCCACCAGGGTGGCAGGGCCCAGAAGCCGACCAGCGCCAGCAGGACGCACAGGCCCAGCAGCGATGCGGTGCGCAACCACAGCCCAAGCGCCGAGGTCGGGCGCACCAGCGCATGACCGACGATCAACGCGACCGGCAGCAGGATCTGCAGGGCGAGGACGGCAAGGAAAAGCAGCATGGCGTCTGTCTTGGCTATTTGGGTGCGGCAAGGATGCCAATCGGTCCCTGCGCTGGCCATGATCTGCGTCATGTCGGCGCTGATTGCGTTCCTCTATCCTTGGTTTTCGGGGTGCATGAGATTGAGCAAGGGATCGGTCTTGCGCCCGGGGAGCGGCGGTCATGCCACGGATCGTGATCTTCTTGCTGATCCTTGCCTTATGTGGCGCGCTCGATATCGGGTTGCACATGGCCGGCGGCGATCTGATGCCGATGCCGTCGGAGTTCACCCCTCTGGTCGATCGTTTCGGTTTCGGATCGGTGGTGTCGGTCTGGATCGCGCTGGCATTTACCGGGATGGGGCTGGTGTTCCTGTTCTGGGCGCGGCGCATGGCGGGCAGCGGGCGGACGAAGGGGTTGCGCTACGGTCTGGCGCTGGGGCTGATGATACTTGTCGCGATGTTCGAGGGCGTGGGCCTTCTGGGCACGCCGCTGATCGGCGAGCTGGCGATGGGACTGGCCGATGCGGTGCCGATCGCCTTGTTGATCGTCCTGCTCGGTTGGACATTGGCGGACGACAGCCCCAACACGGATGCGCCCGGCCGTCTGGTTGTGCTGCCGGTGCTTGTGGTCCATGCGCTGGCCTTTGGGTTCGGGCGAACAGGCGTCCAGCTGCTGGGGCTGATCGAATCCGGGCTGGCGGAACGGCTCCTGCCCAGCCTGATCTGGCCATTTGCGATGGGGGTCACTGTCGGCGTGCTGCATCTCGCCGTGACGGATGCGCTCAAGGGCTTATCGCGGGTGGCGGCCGCGCTGACCTTCGGCGTCGGCATTTTCGGGGCCAACTGGGTGCTGTTCATGACCTTTGTGCCGATGGTGTTTCCCGACGCACTCGCGGACACCGTGCTGCGGGTCGGTCTGGACATGCTGTTCGTCACCTGCGGGGCGATGATGGTGGAGTTGCAGCGGCGAAATGCATCGGTCTAGTGGCTGCGCGTCCTATCGTGTCATCAACGGGGTTGTTTCAGCGGCGCGCAGCACGGATGGCGGCCGTCCGGTCCCGGCAACGAGAAATAGTCGCGCAGGCCCGTCTGGTTCGAGATCAGGTGGCGG
>JAFIEN010000171.1 GCA_020832515.1 Rubellimicrobium sp.
CTGATCGGCGGCCTTCTCGTCGCCGCGCCCGATCAGGGGGGCGCAGGCGATGGCTGCCGCCTCGGACACCCGGGCAAGGCCGAGCGAGAGCATGCGGTCGTGGAATTGGGGGCGGGTGGCGGTCATGGGCGGCGCTCCTTCAGGTGATCCCCGCCTAGCCTGTAGACGGGGCAGTGCACAACCCTGTGACCGCTAACCGCCGCGATCGCGGCCTGCCTTGCGCCTATTCCGCCGGCGGCACGCTGGCGTAGAACTTGCGCAGGTAGCGCGGCACCTCCCATTTGGTGATCGTGCCGGCAGGGATGAAGAACACGTCGCCGGCGGTGAAGGTCTGGCTCGTGCCGTCGTCATGGGTGATCGTCACCTCGCCCTCGAGGACCTGGGCGAATTCGTGCTCGGGGAAGGGGAAGGGTTCGCTGACCATCGCCTCGGTATCCCACAGGCCCACGGTGAACTTGCCGGTGTCGCCCGAGAACAGCACCCGCTCGCGCTGTTTGGCGCCGCTGTCGGAATGGGTGATGGGGTCGTGATCCGTCAGGGCCATGTCGGGATCGACCACGATGAAGCCCCCCTCGGCGCTGTCATGCGCGCGGTCCACCTCGGCCGGGTCGTTCAGGAGAAGGAAGAACTTGCGCAGATAACCCTCCTGCACCCAACCCATGGGCGCGCCGTTGCGGAAGATGGCGCTTTGGCCGGCTTTCGCGGGGATGGCCTTGCCATTGGCATCGGCCATGGCAAATTCGCCCTCGATCAGGAAGATGAACTCGTCGCCCGGATAGGGTCCGACGGGTTCCTGCATGCCGGTCGTGTCCCAGATGCCGGCGGTCAGGCCAAGTGCTTCGTCCTCGAAGTAAAGATGCGCGTTCTGTTCGGGGGCGGGGCCGATGTAATGGGCCGGGTCCACGGGCAGGGATTTCAGGCCCGCATTGTCGGGGCCGTTCGTCTCGAAGCGGATGACGTGGGAGGTCATGGGGAAAGTCCTTTCTGGGTGAGGGGGATCAGGGCCGGATCCGGTCAAGCAGGCCCCAGGAGGCGACCATGGCCATGGTGCCAAGGCCGCGAAGCTCGTGGAACGGGAAGGGGCGGGCATCGGTCACGGGGAAATCAAGCTCGTCCTCGGGCCGACCGGCGGCCCAATCGGCCAGAATCCGGCCCATCAGCGTCGCCATCCCCACGCCCCGCCCGTTGTAGCCGAGGCCCACCAGCACACGGGGCGACAGGCGATGCAGCCCCGGCATATGGTCCTGCGTGATCGCCACATGCCCGCCCCAGGCGAAGGGCCACTCCGCCCCCTTGAGCTGCGGGTAAAGCTGTTCCGCCGCCCGGATCAGCGCCTTTTGCCGCGCACGGGTGGACCCGTCGCTCATCGTGCCGCGCCCGCCCATGATGAAGCGGCCCTCGGCATCCTTGCGGAAATAGAGCAGCAGGCGGCGGGTATCCGTCGGCGAATGCCCCTCGGGCAGGATGGTGCCCGCGATATTGCTGCCAAGGGGCGCGGTTGCTACCTGGACCGAGGTCACGGGCACGACCGTCTTGCCCAGGGGTGGGGCCAGCGGGCCGGTATAGGCATTGGTGGCGATGATCGCCGTCTTCGCGGTGACACGGGCGCTGGCGGTGGTGACGGTGACCGCCTCGCCCGTCTCCTCGATCCCCGTGACGCGCGAATTGCCACAGATCCGCGCGCCGTGGCGCTCGGCCGCCGCCGCCAGACCCAGTGCATAGTTCAGCGGATGCAGGTTCCCGCCCCGCCGGTCGATCACGCCGCCCGCGTAAGCGTCGGTTCCCAGAAGCCGCGCCATCTCGGCCCGGCTCAGCGGTTCCACCTCCACCCCCCGCGCGCGCCACTGGCGGGCCACGTCGAGAAGCCCCGCCAGCGTCCGCTCCGACGTTGCGGGCCGCAGCCAGCCGGTGCGGGCGGCGTCGCAGTCGATCCCGTGCCGCGCGATCAGGTCAAAGACCAGATCGGCGGAACCCGAGGTCATCCGCACCATCCGCCCGCCCAGATCGGCCCCGAACCGGCCTTCGGTTTCCTCGGGCGTGTCCTTCAGGCCGGGATTGACCTGCCCGCCATTGCGCCCCGAGGCGCCCCATCCGGGGGTTTCCGCTTCCAGCAGGATCACGCGCTGCCCGGCTTCCGCCAGATGCAGCGCGGCCGAAAGGCCGGTGAAGCCGCCGCCGATCACCACCACATCGGCCTCGGCCGTGCCCGTCAGCGCGGGCCGGTCGGGCACCTCATGGGCGGTCGCGACCCAGAGGCTGCGGGCCAGGGCGGGGCGTTCGTTGGCGATGACGCCCTCGGTCATGATCAGGCCGCCGACTCTTCGGGGGTCTTTTCGGGCGCATCGAGCAGGAACCGCAGAAGCGGTGCGGTGCTGTCCTCGGCCCCTTCCGCTTCAAGCGTCAGGAAGTCGATCGCCGCCACCTCATGCGCGGTCATGCGCTTCAGCGGGGGAAGGTCGCCGGGCGGGGCCATCCGTTCGAGCTTGAGGAAAGAGTCGACATAGCCGGGAAAGGTTTCGCGCATCCGTGTGATCAATCCGTCCCAGTCCTGCGGCCCTTCGCCCGCGGCAGCCCGACCGCTGGCGAAAAGCGCCTCGCGCGGGGCAGGGGTCAGGCCGTAGCGGGCGATCAGCGGATCGACCGCCTCATAGGTGGCCCGTTCCACCGCCGCCAGAAGCAGCATCTTTTCCCGCTGGCGGGGCAGGGGCATCAACTCGGCCAGCGCCTCGAACCAGGCCTCGCCCTCGACCTCTTCCTCGTAATAGCGGGTCAGGGTTTCCAGATAGGCCGGATCGGGCGCCTTGGCCGCGATTTCGGCCTCGGTCACATAGGGCCGGTCGTGGCGGAGCGGCAGGTCGGGGTCGGGCGCGTTGTCGAGGTCGGCCCCATAGCGATGACCGGCATAGACCGCCTGCGCGATGATCCCCGGCGCCTCGGCATCGCCGATCCGGCGGAGCGTGAAGGGCAGGGGGTCCTCGCCCGCCTTGGCCAGAATGTCGTGATAAAGCCCGTCGCGCTGCGACCGAGCGGTGACCATCACAAGGCCCTGCGCGGGCAGCGTGCTCTCGCGGCCGGTATATTCGCAGGCCAGTGTGACCTGCGTGCCGTCGAACCGCGTGACGGTCTGCGCCGGGACGACCGTAACCCCCAGCTCCATCAGCCGGGTGCGGATGCGCCAGCGTTCGGCGGTGTGGCGGCCCCATTCGGACAGGCTGTCGGCATCGGTGACATAGGTGACGGCCCGCCCTTCGAGGGCCAGTTTCTCGGCCATCACGCCGCCCATGTAGTAGCGTTCGGTGTCGAAGATCACGACCGG
This sequence comes from Rubellimicrobium sp., assembly GCA_020832515.1. GTDB lineage: Bacteria > Pseudomonadota > Alphaproteobacteria > Rhodobacterales > Rhodobacteraceae > JAFIEN01. The sequence continues at coordinate 3,317 of JAFIEN010000171.1, forward strand.
CCCCTCGGGCAGGTCGCCCTCCATGATGTCGTCGGGCGTGTGGATGCGGGCCTCGTCCACGGCCACCGGCATATAGGCCTTGCCGTCGAACCGATCGCGCCGCCAGTCGGCGCCGGTGGCGATGACCACATGGTCGGGGGCCAGTTCGAACACGTCATCCGCTGTCAGCCGGCTTTCGCGGAACACCTCGACATTGGGCATCTTGGCGATCTGCCCCTCGCGGTAGTCGCGCACGCGGATATATTCGCTCATCCCCGGCAGGGCGGCCTCGCGCACCACGCGCCCACCCAGCGTGCGCGTCGCCTCGGCCAGCGTCACGCTGTAGCCGCGCAGCCCCAGCGCGCGCGTGGCCTCAAGCCCCGCAGGCCCGGCACCCACGACCAGCAGCCGCGACCCCGCGCCGCGTTTCGCCATCCGCTCGGGGTGCCAGCCCTTGCGCCATTCCTCGCCCATCGTGGGGTTCTGGGTGCAGCGGATCGGCACGCCGATACTGTCGCCGGTGTAGCAGATGTTGCAGCCGATGCATTCGCGGATATCCTCGATCCGGCCCTCCTCGATCTTGCGAGGCAGGAACGGGTCGGCGATCGAGGGGCGCGCGGCCCCGATCAGGTCGGTGATGCCGCGCCGGACCTGAGACACCATCGTATCGGGCGAGGTGAAGCGGCCCACGGTCACCACGGGTTTCGTCGTCACCGACTTGACCCAGTTCATGTAGGGTTCCAGCGCGCCTTCCTTGGCCCAGCGGGACAGGCCCATTTCCAGCAGGTAATCGGCGATGTTGATGTCCCAGAGGTCGGGCATCTCGGCGAGCATCTCGAACATCTCGCGCCGCTCGCCGAAATCGGGGCGGCCGTCTTCGAAGATGCTTTCGTCGGCCTTGAAGCGCACGGCGACGGCGCAGCGGTCGCCCACGGCGTTTTTCGTCTCCTCGATCAGTTCGCGGGTCAGGCGCAGGCGGTTCTCAAGGCTGCCGCCGTATTCGTCACCCCGCGTGTTCACCTTCGGGTCGATGAAATTGGCGACCAGATAGCCATGCGTGGCATAGACATAGACGATATCGAAGCCTGCATCCCGCGCGCGGATCGCGGCCTTGCGGTGCCAGTGGCGAAGGTTGCGGATATCGGCCTTGTCCATCGCGCGGGTCTGCATCGGGTTGCCGGCGCTGTTGGGCAGGCTTCCCACATCCATCGGCACTTCGCGGGTGAAATGGTTGGGGCTGCGCGCGCCGCCATACCAAAGCTCCGCCCCCGCAAGGCCGCCATGCCCATGCACGGCATCGGTCATCAGCCGGTGCGCGCGGATATCGTCGTCGTTCCAGAGGCTGGCCGAGACATGCGGCAGGTCGTCCGACGAGGGGTGGATCGAGTTGTATTCGGTGCAGACCACGCCCCAGCCGCCTTCGGCCTTCACCCCCCGCATCGCGGCCAGCATCCGGGGGCGCTGATAGCCCATGCCGGTGCAATGGGGCACCTGATAGAAGCGGTTCTTTGTCGTGACCGGGCCGATGCGGACAGGCTCGAACAGAATATCGTAGCGCGAATCGCGGGGCATCTTGGGCCTCAGTCAGGGGAAAGGGCGGTCAGTTCGCGGCGGAAGGCGACCGGGCCGGTCGGATCTTCACCCAGTTCGCGGGCATAGCGGTGGCCGGAATAGACGGCATGGGCGATGGTCGCAGGCGCAAGGCAATCGCCGATCCGGGTGAGGGATTTGGGCGCTGCGGAACCGCCGTAGATCAGCGCCTGCACCTGATGGAACAACCCGTCCACCGGGTCGCGCATGGTGACGGGGACGAAGGTGGCGCAAGCCATCTCGCGCGGGCGGCCAGTGTAGCTGCATTCGGCCACGGCCTTGCCATCACTAAGCGCAGCCACGCTGTGGAGGGGCAGGATGTTCACCCCGATCTCGATGATCCGCTTCTGGATGCGGTGCTGTTCCAGCGTGAAATGCGTCCAGTGCGAGACATCGGCTGCCGGGGTTACAAGCGTCACCTCGTGCCCCTGGTCGCGCAACAGTTCGGCCAGCACGCCGCCCATGTAGTAATGATCGTCGTCATAGATCACGACCGGCCCCTCGGCGCGGGCCCCGTCCATGATGTCGTCGGGCGTCAGCACCCTGACGGATCCGTCGCGCGGGATCGGTGCATGGTTTTCGCGCCCCAGACCGGTATCGGACCAGCGCGCGCCGGTGGCGATCACCACGTGATCGGCCCCGAAATCAAGCACCTGATCGGCGCTCAGGCGGCTGTCGAGATAGGTCTCCACATTCGGCATCTGCCCGATCTGCCAGGCGCGGTAATCGGCCACCCGCTTCCATTCGATCAGGCCGGGCAGGCGCGCTTCACGCGCGACCCGCCCGCCCAGTTCGGTGCCCGCCTCGGCCAGCGTGACGGCGTAGCCGCGCTGCCCCAGCGCGCGCGCCGCCTCAAGCCCCGATGGGCCAGCCCCCACGATCAGCAGGGTATCGTCGCTGGTCTTGGGCGCGATGCGTTCGGGGTGCCAGCCCTTGCGCCATTCCTCGCCCATCGTGGGGTTCTGGGTGCAGCGCAGCGGGGTGTTGGTGAAATCGGCCGAGACGCAGATGTTGCAGCCGATGCATTCGCGGATATCCTCGAGCCGGCCTTCCTCGACCTTTTTGGGCAGGAACGGATCGGCGATCGACGGCCGCGCCGCGCCGATGAAATCCAGAACGCCGGTGCGGATGAGCGAGACCATCGCATCGGGCGAGGTATAGCGGCCCACGCCCACGACGGGCTTTTTCGTGACCTGCTTGACGAAGGAAATGAAACTGTCCTGAAACCCCGCCTTGGCAAAGCGCGAGGTCTGGCTGTCATTCTCCCATGCGGCGATGTTCACGTCCCACAGGTCGGGCAGGTCGGCCAGCATCTCGACCACGGCGCGCCCCTCGCCGTCATAGGTGCGGCCCTCGTCGCCCAGAAGCTCCTCGACGGCAAAGCGCACGGCCACGGCGCAGGTATCGCCCACGGCCTCTTTCGTCTCTTCCAGCACCTCGCGGAACAGCCGGACGCGGTTTTCCAGGCTGCCGCCATATTCATCCGTGCGCCGGTTGTGGCGAGGCGAGAGGAAATGCGACAGCACGTTCAGATCGTGCCCGGCATAGACATAGACGATATCGAACCCGGCCGTCCTTGCCCGCTTTGCCGCGTCCACGAACCAGCGGCGCAGGTTGCGGATATCCTGCTTGTCCATCGCGCGGGCCTGCAGCGGGTCTTCATGGCCGCTGACGCGGTTCGACGGCGCCAGCGGCACTTCGCGCGAAAACCGGTTCGGCGCGTTCAGCCCGGCAAAGGCAGGCTCGATCGCGGCAAGGCTGCCGTGGGCATGGATGCGGTCGACCATCTTGGCATGGACGGGGATATCCTCATCCGACCACAGCCGCCCGCCGGCCCATGGGCTCTGGTCGCCCGCGGGATGGATCTCGACCTCTTCGGTCGAGATCACGGCCCATCCGCCTTCGGCCTTGACCCCCCGCATCTCGGCCATCGGGCTGGGGTAGCGCTGGCCCATGCCGTTGCAATGCGGCACCTGGTAAAAGCGGTTGCGCGCAACGACGGGTCCGATCCGCACAGGTTCGAACAGAACGTCGAAACGGGGGTCACGGCGGGTGCCGGTCGCTGCAAAGCCGGTATCCAAGGCTTTCTCCTTTGATCAGTCGTTCAGTGTTTCGACGCCCAGCCCCTGCTTGCGGGCATCACAGGTCGAACAGCCCTCGGTGCCCAGAAGCAGGTCGCCAACCAGGCTTGCGACCTTCTCTCCATGCAGATGCGCCCCGGAATAGAGCGCCGCATAGGGTGTCGCCATCGCCTCGCCCGCGAAGAACAGCCGCTCGTGCAGCGGGCGTTCAAGTGCGGCGCGGGCCGTGAAATGGCCGGGGCGGGCGTGGGAATAGGCGCCCATAGTGAAGGGGTTGTTGTCCCAGCGGGTGACGGTGGAGGACTGCAAGCGGCTCTGCGCCTCGCTGCCGACCATGGATACGAATTTCCCGAGCGCGAAGTCGATCAGCGCCGCCTCGCCCTCTTTCGCAAGGTCCCAGGCGAACTGTCCGCCGATGAAGCCGGTCACATAGTCGTGGCCGGTGGGGAAGGTCAGGAAATAGCAGGCGGGCGCGGGCACGGGGTCGGTGATGCGGTGCGACAGGAACTGGCTGTCGCTCATCCCGAAGCGTGCGCCGTCGAACATCAGCCCCACCTTGAGCAGAAGGCCCATCGGCACATTGCCGATCGCCTCTTCCTTCCAGTCGGGCAGGGCGGGGGTAAAGCGGATCGCGCCCGAGGCCAGAACCCCGGTCGAGACGGTCAGGATGCAGGCCTTCGCCCGGATCGTGCCGCCGGGTGTCTCGACCGCGACGCCCTCGCCGCTTGTGTCGATGGCCGTGACGGGGGTGGACAGCGAGACGGGCAAGCCATCGGCGAAACTCGCCGCCAGACGCCCAAGCCCCTCCTTGACCAGATAGTCGAAGTCGTAATCCGCATAGGACTGCCAATCGGCGGTAGAAAGCTCGGGGAAGTCGGTGGCAAAGTCCATCGCGCCGATCCAGGTCTGCACTTCGCTTGCGAAATCAAGGCCCGGCGGAACAAGCGTGCCGGCCGCGACATCGTCGCGGGCATTCTCAAGCGCGCTTGTGATGACACCCCAGGCCCGGTCATAGGCGCGCCGTTCGTCCGAATTGGCGGGACGGTCGCCCACATGAAGAACCTCGCGCGGAGAGGAATGGTCTTCCAGCGTGAAGCCCAGACCGCGTGCGCGCTCGACCGCGGGCAAACCGCGCGGTCCCTGCAGCCAGGAACAGCCGTGATCGAAGGGCTGACCCAGCAACTGATCCTCGGTCCAGGCGCGCCCACCGACACGGTCGGCGGCCTCGAGGACGATCACCTCCAGCCCGCGGTCCATCAGGTGGCGCGCCGCGGCCATGCCGGCGGCACCCGCGCCCACGATCACGACATCGGGATTGGCGGGCAGCGACTGGGCAAAGGCGGGCAAGGCGGCACTCGCGGCAAGCGTGGACATGAAGCCCCGGCGGGACAGGGAGGACATGGAAGGTGACCGCGCCGCGCGCGGAAGCATCGTGCCGGACCGCACGGTCGGTCCTTGGGTCATGGTTCACCTCACGGGTTCGACAAGGGGATCAGTGCGGCGTCGTTCCAGCTTACCCACACACTTGATCCGGCGTCGGGCTGCAGGCCGCCGCCCACGGTCGCGTTGGGGGCCCACACGGCCCGCGGGTTGTAATGCCGGGGAGGGGGCTGGTGGAAAGGGCTGGGTTCGCCAGCTAGCCCCCGGGC
>JAFIEN010000172.1 GCA_020832515.1 Rubellimicrobium sp.
CCGCCGGGGCCGTTGCCCGGGGCGCGCGGGGGGGGGGGGGGATCCTCAACCATTGCCACAACACGCAAGATCCCAATGCGCTGATGGACGAAGCCCGCGCCGTGGCCCGTGCGGCGGCGGATGTCGGCGTCAAGGTCGCCTTTGCCATCCCGATCCTTGGCCGCAATCTGGTAAGCTATGGCGACACGGCCCCCCTGATCGCCGCCCTGCCTGCCCATTTACGCGACGGCTTTGCCGCGCGTGCCGCATGGCGGCCCGATTATGCCGGCCAGCTTGAACTGGCCGAAGAGATCTTCACCCTCGCCAGTCCTCATTTCCTGCCGCAATACGGCCCCGTCGGCCCGCAATGGGTGGATGACGAGGTTCTGGCCGAGATCGCCCGCCGCTCGGCCGACCGGAACCGGCGCGTGCATATGCATCTCCTGGAAACGCAGACCCAGCGCGAATGGGCCGATGCCGCCTATCCCGGCGGGCTGATCGCGCATCTCGATGACCTGGGGCTGCTCTCGCCGCGTCTGACCGTGGCGCATGGGGTGCATCTGACGCCCGCCGATTGCGAGCGTCTGGCCGAGCGCGGGGTGATGGTCTCGGTCAACACGTCGTCCAACCTGCGGCTGGCTTCGGGCATCGCCCCCGTCGCCGCGTTCGAGGCGGCGGGGCTGGGATGGGGCATGGGGCTGGATGGCATGGCCTTCGACGATGACGAGGATGCTTTCCGCGAGGCGCGCCTGCTCTGGCACCTGCAGCGCGGCTTTGGCGTTACGCGCACGCTTTCGCCCGACCGGTTCTGGCAGGCGGTCCTGACCGACAGCCGCCGCGCGATCCTTGGGCCCGACGCGGGCGGGCGTGTGGCGGAAGGGGCACCGGCCGACGTGATCGCGCTGGACCCGACCCGGATGACGGAAGATGTGATCGAGGGGCGGGCGGATATCACTGACCTGATGCTGGTCCGGGCGACCAAGGCCGACCTGGCCGGCATGTGGATCGACGGGCGGCAGGTGGTGGACCGCGGCCACCTCACGGGCATCGACCTGCCCGCCGCCGAGGCCGAACTGATGGCGCAGGCCCGCCATGCGGCGGACCGGCTCGACCTGGGCGATGTGGCCGCCATCGAGGCCGCCTATCGCCGCTACTATGCCTCGGGCTGCCATTGCGCAGCCCCATCCGCTGCCAAGGGGGCCGCATGACCGGGATCGTGATCGAGGATGTTTCCAAGTCCTTCACCATCGGCAAGGGCAGCGTGCAGGCGCTTTCCGATATCACCGTCACCCTGCCGCCGGGCAGTTTCACCGCGCTGATCGGCCCGTCGGGCTGCGGCAAGTCCACGCTGCTGCGGCTGATTGCGGATGTCCTGCCGCCTACAAGCGGCACGATCCGCATCGGCGACAAGACGCCCGACACGGCCCGGCGCGCGCATGAGATCGGCTTCGTCTTTCAGGACGCGACGCTGCTGCCCTGGCGGAACGTGCTGCAGAACATCCGCCTTCCGGCGGAGGTTGCGGGCATCCCCGCGGTGCGTGACCCGCGCTACCTGATCGACCTTGTGGGGCTGAAGGGCTTCGAGGAGGCCCGCCCCTCGCAACTCTCAGGCGGAATGCAGCAGCGTGTGGCGATCGCACGGGCGCTGTCGCTGGACCCGAAAGTGCTCTTGATGGACGAACCCTTCGGCGCGCTGGACGAGATCACGCGCCAGAGGATGAACATGGAGCTTCTGCGCATCTGGAAGGAAACCGGCACGACCGCCGTCCTTGTCACCCATTCCATCGCCGAGGCGGTGTTCATGGCCGATACCGTGCTGGTGCTGGCTGCCAGACCCGGGCGGATCGCGCAGAGCATCGCGATCGACCTGCCCCGCCCCCGGACGCTGGCGATGATGCGCGATCCGGCCTTCAACGGGTTCGAGAATGCGGTGCGCGCGGCGCTGTTCGGCGACGAGGTCGAGGCGGCATGAGCGGTGCGCTTGCCAGATCGGGCCGTTTCTGGTCAAGCGGGGGCTGGCTGGGGGCAATCCTGCCGCCCGCGCTGGTTCTGCTGGCGGTGGGGCTTGCGGTGGAATGGGCCAAGGCTGCGGGCCTCTTGCCGATCACCATCCCCGCGCCCAGTCAGGTGGCCGCCGTGGCCCCTGCGCAGGCGGCGGACCTGTGGTGGCATGCGCAATCCACCTTGCGCAATGCGGCGCTGGGTTATGTGATCTCGGCCTTCGTCGCCTTCACTCTGGCGGGCGTCGCGCTGTCGCTGGCGCGGGCGGAACGCCCCATCCTGAGCATCGGCGTGGCCATCGACTGTATCCCGATCATCGCGCTGGCGCCGATCTTCGCCGTCTGGGTCGGTGCGGGGCCCACGCTGGGGGTGGTGATCGCAGGCATCGCGGCCTTCTTTCCGCTGCTTCTCGGCGCGGTGCAGGGATTCAAGGCAACCGACGCCAATGCGCGCGAACTGTTCCACGTGATGGCGGCCAGCCGCTGGCAGCGGCTGCGGCTTCTGAGCTGGCCCTCGGCCCTGCCTTTCATCTTCGCCGCCTTCAAGATCGCGGCACCCCTGTCGCTTCTGGGGGCCTTGATCGCCGAATGGATGGGCACCGACCGGGGGCTGGGGGCGATGATCATCTATGCGCTGTTTTCCTTCAACGTGCCGGTGGTCTGGCTGACCATCCTGACCGTCTGCGCCATCTCGGCGCTGGCTTACGGCCTGATCGCGCTGGTCGAGTCGCGCGTCGTGACCTGGGGCACGGATGCGGAGGCGGGCGGATGAGCGGGGTGAGCCTGTCCGGCATGGAGGGACCCGAGGCCCCCATCGTTCGCGATCCCCGGATCGAGGCGCAGGTCGCTCTTCTGCGGACACTGCGCTTTCCTGTGCTGCTCGTCGTCTCGATCGTGGTCATCTGGCAGCTGGTGATCTGGGTCTTCGCCGTCCCCTCCTTCGTCGCACCCAGCCCCTTGAATGTGGCCAAGGCGCTGTGGGCCGATGCCGAGATGATCGCCCGCGCGCTGGGCTATACGCTGCGCAGCACGCTTCTGGGCATGGCGGTGTCGCTCTGGCTGGCGCTGAGCCTGGCGGCACTTTTCACCGTCTCGGACCTGCTGTCGCGGGCGCTTCTGCCGCTGATCGTGATCCTGCGCACCGCCCCGATCCTGGCCATCGCGCCGCTTCTGATCCTGATCTTCGGGCGCGGCATCGGCACCTCGGTCGCGGTGGTGGTCATGGTGACCTTCTTCCCGATCATGGTGAATGCGGCACGCGGGTTCCGGGCGACACCGGGCAATGCGCTGGAACTGATGCATGTTGCGGGCGCGACCTGGGCGCAGAGCTTCAACAAGGTGCGGCTGCCCTTTGCCATTCCCTATATCTTCACCGGCGTGCGGATGGCGGCGGCGGGGGCGGTGCTGGCGGCGATGCTGGCGGAATGGCTGACAGGCGCACCGGGTCTGGGGACGCTGATCCTTGAGGCGTCATCCTTCCGCAACCTGCCGCGAATGTGGGCCGGCGTGGTGGTCAGCATGGCGGCGGCGGGTCTGTTCTTCGCGGCGACGGTCAGGATCGAGCAAAGGTTGATGCGATGAGTGACTCCTTCCGGATCGACGGCATGGCGGTCTTCGTGACCGGCCCCGCCAAGGGCATGGGCCGGGCGATCACGCTGGCGCTGGCCGAGGCGGGGGCCGATCTGGTTCTGGCCGCGCGCGACACGAATGCCGCCGAGGCAGTGGCCGAAGAGGTGCGCGCGCTGGGGCGGGGCGCGCTGGTGGTGGCCTGCGATGTGACCGACGAGGCCTCGGTCATCGCGGCGGTCGAGGCCTCGGTGGCGGGGTTCGAACCCCGCGAATGGGGGCTGGTGAATGTGGCAGGCGGCACGGGGCCTTCGGGCAAGATGTTGTGGGAGCATGAGGTCGCGGAGGTGCGCGAGATCTTCGATCTGAACCTCATGGGCAGTTTCCTGACGATCAAGCACTGGCTGCCGCGGATGATGGCGATGGGCGCGGGCAGCGTGGTCAATATCGGCGGCACCTTCGGCTTCAAGGGCGTGCGCAAGGCCTGGGCCTATGGCGCGACGAAATGGGCGCTGCGGGGGCTGACGAAATCCTCGGCCCTCGAGGCCGGGGGGACGGGGGTGCGCGTCAACATGGTCAACCCCGGCGGCGTGGACGGACCGCGTCTGATGCGGCAACTGGGCGAGGCGGCGGCGCGGGACGGGATCACGGCCGAGGAAGCCTATGGCGCCTTCGCGGCGACCACGGCACTGGGGCGGATGAGCACGGACCGGGATGTGGCGCTGGCGGTGACTTACCTCATGGGGCCGGGGGCGCGGAACATGACCGGGCAGGATCTGCTGGTCGACGGGGGGACGGTGGTGTGACGGGTTCGGCGGTGCGGATGGCGCGACGGGGGGGGGGGGGGGGGGGGGGGGGGGGGCGCGTCGGGGGGAGGGGGGGGTCACGGGTGGGGCGGTGCGGATGGCGCGAAGGGGGGCTCTGCCCCCCGTCTCCTGCGGAGACTCCCCCCGGGATATTTGGAAACAAAAGAAGCAGGCAGAGCGGCTTTGGCTGGCGGGCGCGCGCGGGATGGGGCGCGTTCTGCCGCTTCGGTCAGACAAGCCGCGCGAGTTCGCGGCCCACGGCCGCGCCGGTCAGGGCGATGTGATCGGCCAGGACCGCGGCGCAGGCGGCCCCGTCGCGCGCGAGGGCCGCGTCGAGCATCCGGTCGTGCTGGGCGGCGAGCGCCCGCTGCTCGGCGCGCGAGGGGCTGGCCACGCGGCGGTAGCGGTCGAACTGGTCGGAGAGCTGGTCGCAGAAGCGGATCGTCCAGGGCGAGCCGCAGGCGGAGATCAGGGCTGCGTGGAACTGGCGGTGGCAGATTTCCCACTGGGCGGCGCGGGTCGCATTGCCGAGCGGCGTGACGATCTCGGAGGCGGGGCCGAGCCGCTTGAGGCGGCGATGGGCAAGAAGGACCGCCTCTTCCCATGCCTCGTCGCCCGCGCCGACGGCACCCTGTGCCGCGGCGGGTTCGAGATTGAGGCGCATGGCGACCAGATCGTCCCATTCGGCCCGGTCGAGCGGGGGGACGCGAAAGCCGCGGTTGGCGTCGAGCAGGACGAGCTTCTGGCTGGCCAGCCGGAACAAGGCCTCGCGCAGCGGCGATGCGCCGATTTCATAGCGGGTGCGCAGATCGGCGAGGCGCAGGTTCGAGCCGGGGGGATGCACGCCCATCAGGATATCGCGGCGCAGCACGGCGAAGGCATGGTCGCTTGCGAGAAGGGGGGTGCCCTTGTCCCCCGGCGGCTCCATCGGTGTGTCGATCGTCATCGCGCCTCGGTTGCTGCCGCAGCACCACTTTACCCGCGCGGCACGGGTGCGTGCAACGGGAACCGGGGGCGAGAGGCATGGAACTGAGCGGGCGGCGCGCCATCGTCACCGGACCCGCCAAGGGCATGGGGGCCGCGATCACGCGCGAACTGGCGCGGGCCGGCGCCGATCTGGTGCTGGCGGGGCGCGATCTTGAGGCGATCGCGCCGGTGGCGGAGGAGGCGCGCGCGATGGGGCGCGCGGTCACCGTGGTCGGCTGCGACGTGACCGATCCGCTGGCCGTGGCGCATCTGGCGCAGGTGGCGATCACCGGGGGCGGCATCGACATCCTTGTGACCGTCGCGGGCGGGCGGGGGCCGATCGGCAAGACGGGGATCGAGACCTCGCCGGGGGAATTCGCCGAGATCATGGATCTGAACGTGAACGCGGCTTTCCTGCTGATCCGCGCCTGTGCGCCTGCGATGATCGAACGCGGCGGCGGCAGGATCGTCGCCATCGGCGGCACCTTCGGGTTGCGGGGCCGGGCGGGGCGGACGGCCTATTCGGCCTCGAAATGGGGGATGCGGGGGCTGGTCAAGTCCTTCGCGCTGGAACTTGGGCCGCATAATATCAACGTCAATTCCGTCTGCCCCGGCATGGTCGAGGGGCCGCGCTTCGACACGGTCTGCGAAGACATGGCCGCGCGGCTTGGCATCTCGGTTGATGAGGCGCGCGCGCGCCATGCCGCGGACTATGCGTTGCGGCGGGTCTCGCGGCCCGAGGATGTGGCCCATGCGGTGGTCTTTCTTGCCTCCGACAGGGCGCGGCAGATCACCGGGCAGGATCTGGCCGTCGATGGCGGCTGGGTGATCTGACGAAGGTTTCAAGTGAAAGGAAGACGATGAAGACCCCCGACACGGTGATCGCCGGTGGCCTTGTGGTGAACGAGGGCGGATCGGTTCGCGCCGATATCGCCATTCAGGACGGCAAGATCGCGGGCATCGCGGCACCCGGCGGTTTCGCCGGGGCGGGCGAGGTGATCGACGCCACGGGCCTTGCCGTGATGCCCGGCGTGATCGACGTGCATGTGCATTTCCGTGAGCCCGGAATGACGCACAAGGAGGACTGGACGACCGGCAGCCATGCGGCGGCCCTGGGTGGCGTGACGACCGTGTTCGAGATGCCCAACACCGACCCGCCCGTCGACACGCCCGCGCATTTCGAGATCAAGCGCGCGGCGGCAGCGGCGCAGAGCGTGGTGGATTTCGGGATCTATGGCCTGCTGGGCGAGCATAACCTCGACCAGATCGAGGCGCTGGCCGAGGCGGGGGTCTGTGGCTACAAGCTGTTCCTCGGCAACACGACCGGCAACCTGCCCTGCCCGTCGGACGGGGCGGTGCTCGAGGGGTTCGAGATCCTTGCCCGCCTTGGCCTGCGCTGTTCGATCCATGCCGAAAACTCGCCCATCCTGTTCTGGCGCGAGAAGCGGCTGAAGGCGGCGGGGCGGTCCGATCCGCTGGCGCATCTGGCGGCGCGGACCGATATCGTCGCGATCGAGGCGCTGACGCGGGCCGCCCTGCTGGCCGAATGGACGGGCGCGCGCATCCATATCGTGCATGAAAGTTGCGCCGGAAGCCTGCCCTATATCCGCTTCTTCAAGGAGCGCGGCGCCGACATGACGGTCGAGACGCTGCCGCAATACCTGTACCTTTCCGCCGAGGAAATGCTGGAACCCGGCGGCGAGCGGCTGCGGATGAACCCGCCGATCCGGCAGAAGGCGCAGCAGGAGCCGCTCTGGGCCGGGCTTCTTGATGGCACGATCGACATGGTGGCGACGGACCATGCCCCCCATGCGGTCGAGGAGAAATCAGCGCCCGCAATCTGGGACGTGGCCTGCGGCTTTCCTGGCGTGCAGACCTCGCTTCCCTTGATGCTTGATGCTGTGGCGAAGGGGCGGATGGGCCTTACGGATGTGGTGCGGGTGATGAGTGCGGCACCCGCGCGGGCCTTCGGGCTTTACGGGCGCAAGGGGGTGGTTGCCGTCGGGGCCGAGGCCGATCTGGTGCTGGTCGATCCGGGGCGGGCGCATACCATACGCACGGCCGACCTTGCGTCGCGCGGGAAGTATACGCCCTATGACGGCTGGACGGTGACGGGCAGCCCGGTGCGCACCATCGTCCGGGGCCGGACCGTGGCGCTTGATGGCAAGGTCGTGGCCCCGCCCGGCTGGGGGCGGCTGGTGCGGCCCGAGATGCCGCCGCCCGCGCCGCGCAACACGGCGACGACGCTTGATGCGCTGAAGGCACCGGGGGCGCGGCCGTGGTGAGGCGGCTGCGCATCGGCGTTCTGGGCGCGGGCATGATCGGGGCCTGGCATGCGCGCATCCTGGCCGAGGCGGACGGGGCGGATCTGGTGGCGGTCTGCGACATCGACCTTGACCGCGCCAAGACACTGGCCGGGCCGTTCGGCGCTGTCGGCATGGACGATCCCGCGGGGTTCTTCGCCCTTGGCCTTGACGGTGCCATCATCGCCACGCCCGAGGCGGTGCATGGCGAGGGGGTTTCCCTTGCCGCCGCCGCCGGCTGTGGCGTGCTGATCGAGAAACCCGTGGCCCCTGACCTTGCTGGCCTTGCCGCGATCCGGGCCAGCGTCGAGGGCGCGGGTATCCTTGCCATGGCCGCCCATGTGGAGCGGTTCGAGGCGGGCTCGGTCCAGTTGCAAACTGCGGTGGCCGAGGGCATCGCGGGCCGCGTCTCGGCCATCCTTCTGCGCCGCCAGTTCGGGCCCGAGGGGGTGGCGCGCTTTGCGGGGCTTTCCTCCACGCTGCGGATCCTTGGCATCCATGATTTCGACCTGTTGCGCTGGGTCCATCCCGGCCCGGTCGAAAGCGTCCATGCCGTTGCCGGGCAGGGCGCGATCCATGCCGAGACGGGGATGGACGACCATGTCATCACCACCATCCGTTTCGCCGACGGCGCTGTCGCCATGGTGGAAAGCGGCTGGACCCTGCCGCGCGCCTATGCCTCGTTCGACAGCCCTTCCGGCTGGCAGGCGGCGGGCAACAACCGGATCGAGGTGTTCGGCGACAAGGGCTTTGTCTCGAACGACATGGGCCTGCGGCTGCAACCGCTGGTCGCCTTCGATGCGGAGGGCGGGTTCCGCGCGGCGGGGCTGCGGCATCAGCCGGTGCTGCATGGCCGGGTGCAGGGCGCGCTTCGGGCCGAGGTGGAGCATTTCATCGACTGCCTGCGCCATGGCCATGCGCCCGCCGTCACGCTGGAGGATGCCGAACGCGCCATCACGCTGATGGAGGCGGCAGA
>JAFIEN010000173.1 GCA_020832515.1 Rubellimicrobium sp.
GGCGGAACTCCTTGTAGGTGGTCGACCCCATGCAGCGCAGCTTGCCGCCCTGCAACGCGGGTTTCAGAAGGTTCGACGCATCCATCGCACCGCCCGAGGTGGCCCCCGCGCCGATCACGGTGTGAATCTCGTCGATGAACAGAACCGCGTCGCGGTGGTTTTCCAGCTCTGTCACCACGGCCTTCAGGCGTTCCTCGAAATCGCCGCGATAGCGGGTGCCCGCCAGAAGCGCGCCCATGTCGAGCGAATAAATCGTGGCCCCGGCCAGAACATCGGGCACCTCGCCCCGGACGATCTTGTAGGCAAGGCCTTCGGCGATGGCCGTCTTGCCCACGCCGGGATCGCCCACCAGAAGCGGGTTGTTCTTGCGCCGGCGGCACAGCACCTGGATGCAGCGCTCGACCTCGTGATGGCGGCCGATCAGGGGATCCACGTCGCCCTTCTTCGATTTCACGTTCAGGTCCACGCAGTATTTCGACAGCGCGGTTTCCTTTTCATCGGTCACCTGGGTGTTCTCGGCCTCGTCCGACTTCGACGAGGTGCCGGTGACAGGGCGGCTTTCGCCGAAGGCCGGGTCCTTGGCCACGCCATGGGCGATGAAGTTGACCGCGTCATAGCGGGTCATGTCCTGTTCCTGAAGGAAATAGGCCGCGTTCGATTCGCGTTCGGCGAAGATGGCGACAAGGACATTGGCCCCCGTCACCTCGGACCGGCCCGAGGACTGGACATGGATCGCGGCACGCTGGATCACCCGCTGGAAGGCGGCGGTCGGCACGGCTTCGGACCCGTCGACATCGGTCACCAGCGTTGCCAGATCCTCTTCGATGAATTCCTCGAGCGAGCGGCGAAGTTCGTCGAGGTCAACCGAACAGGCCCGCATCACGCGGGCGGCGTCGGGTTCGTCGATCAGGGACAGCAGCAGATGCTCCAGCGTCGCGAGTTCGTGCCTGCGCGCATTCGCCAGCGCCAGCGCGGTGTGGATGGCCTGCTCGAGAGTGTTCGAAAATGACGGCACCTTTCGTGCTCCTCTGATCGGGGCCGGAAGGGGTGAACCCCGACCTGACCGTGGCCTCTAACTCTTAAAGATCGGTGTTCTCGGCGCCGCTTCAAGCAGAATCTTTGCAGGCTGCATCACGATAGACTGTTTTGAGGCGCCGGAACCCGATTCGTGCTTCAGGACGCGGCGGGCAAAGAACGACCCGCGGTCAAAAGCGGTCCTTGGCGGCGCGGATCGCGGCGAAGACCTCCTTGTCCGGGGCAGCCGGCAACCCCATCCTTGCTTTCATGTAGGCGTGACCCGCGCGCAGAAAAGGGTTCGTGGCCAGTTCCTCGGCCAGCGAGGAGGGCACCGTCGCCTCGCCCCGCGACCTGGCCGCCTCGACGGCACCTGCGCGCGCCTGCAGTGCCGGGTTGTCGGGGTCGACCGACAGGGCGAAGCGGGCGTTCGACAGGGTGTATTCATGGCCCGAACAGACGATGGTTTCGGGCGGCAGCCTGGCAAGGCGTGACAGGCTGTCCCACATCTGCGCGGCCGTTCCCTCGAACAGTCGCCCGCAGCCAAGCGCCATCAGGCTGTCCCCGGTCATGACCGCGCCCGTTTCGGGAAAGTGGAAGGCAATATGGCCGACCGTGTGGCCCGGGACGTCGATCACTCCGATCGCTTCGCCGCAGACCGTGACCGCATCACCGGGGGCCACGGCCAGATCGAGCGGGGGCAGGCGGTGGGCGTCGCCCGCGGCACCGATCACGCGGGCACCGCTGCGCAGCGCGTCGACCCCTTCGACATGGTCGCCGTGGTGATGGGTCAGCAGAATGTCGGTCAGTCGCCATCCGCGCGCCGACAGTGCCGCCTGGATCGGTGCGGCTTCGGGGGCGTCGACAAGGGCGGTCTGTCCTGTGGCCGCATCATGCAGCAGAAAGGCGTAGTTGTCGGCCCTGCAGGGAACGGTGACGAGCTCAAGGGACATGGCATTCTCGCTTTCGCTTGCTAAGGTCATGGGCAAGCTTGTCGGAAAGGACCCGGCGCCGCAATGCATCTGGACGTGCAGGACCTTCGCAACTTCTACTACCGCAGCCCGCTGGGGCGGGCGGCGCAGAAGGTGATCCGCGATCAGCTTGTGGGCCTGTGGCCCGAGGCCAAGGGGCAGACGGTTGCGGGTTACGGCTTTGCCGTGCCGCTCATGCGGCCCTTTCTGGCGGATGCGCGGCGGGTAATCGGGCTGATGCCGGGGCCGCAGGGGGTGATGCCCTGGCCCGCGGGGATGAAGAATGTCAGCGTGCTGTGCGAGGAAACGCTCTGGCCGCTGGCGACGGGATTCGTCGACAAGCTGGTCGTGCTGCACGGGCTCGAGGTGTCCGATCACCCGGCGGCGGTGCTCGAGGAATGCTGGCGGGTGCTGGGGCCGGGGGGCAGGGCGGTGTTCATCGTGCCCAACAGGGCCGGCATCTGGTCGCGGACCGACCGGACGCCTTTCGGCTATGGCCGGCCCTATACCCTGAGCCAGCTCGAGGCGCAGCTCAGGCGGCACCGCTTCGTGACCGAACGGGCCTTCTCGACGCTTTACCAGCCGCCCTCGACCCGGCGCATCTGGCGCAAGTCGGCCGCCCTTCTGGAACAGGCCGGGCGGCATCTGCCGGTCTTTGCCGCAGGTGGCGTGTTGTTCGCCGAGGTGAGCAAGCAGATGGCCGCTCCGACGCGGCCTGGATCGCGGGTCGTGGTGCGCACCCCGATCCGCGTGATGGAGGGCCTGCCCAGCCCTGCGGCGCGGGGCCAGGGCACGGGTTGAAAGCCCGTGTCACCCCTGCGCGGGCACGGCAGCGCGCCGCACCGTCCCGCCATTTTGCTGCGGCGCGGCACCGGGTGGCGGGACGCGCGCCCCATGCGCCCTGCGACCTTCCGAAAAACGTCTCGGTAAGCGGTTGCGACACCACAAAGGCTCTGCTAAGCCGCGCGTGATTTTGCAGTCACCGGGGCAACCCGGCAGTAGCGCTCGTGCCCGTCCTACGCCCCGCCGGGGCAGGGGGAAGGCCAATGACTTCGGAAGGGTGGACGTGTCCGAACCAGCTTCGATCTCGACCGGCATTGCCCAGCGCTATGCCTCTGCCATGTTCGATCTTGCGCGCGAAGGAAACGCGCTTGCAGGTCTTGAGGCCGATCTCGACGCGCTGGATGCAGCGCTTTCGGGCAGCGCCGATCTGCGCAGCCTGATCTCCTCGCCCATCTATACCCGCGACGAACAATCGGCCGGCATCGGCGCCGTCGCGAAGGCGATGAACCTGTCGCCGCTGTTCGGCAACCTGCTGGCGCTGATAGCTTCGAAACGGCGCCTGTTCGTGCTGCCGCAGCTGGTGCGCGTCCTGCGCGATCGTATCGCCGCCGAGAAGGGCGAGGTGACCGCAGAGGTGGCCTCGGCCAAGGCGCTGACCAAGACGCAGTCCGAAAAGCTTGCCAAGGCCCTGTCGGCCGAAGCGGGCAAGAGCGTAAAGATCATTGCGACCGTCGATGAAAGCCTTATCGGCGGTCTTGTCGTCAAGATCGGCTCGAAGATGATCGACACTTCGATCCGCTCGAAGCTGATGGCACTCCAGAACACCATGAAAGAGGTCGGATAATGGCGATCCAAGCTGCCGAGATTTCGGCGATCCTGAAGGACCAGATCAAGAATTTCGGACAGGAAGCCGAAGTCGCCGAGGTGGGCCGGGTGCTCTCGGTCGGGGACGGGATCGCCCGCGTCCATGGCCTTGACAACATCCAGGCCGGCGAGATGGTCGAATTTCCCGGCGGGATCAGGGGGATGGCGCTGAACCTCGAGGTCGACAACGTCGGCTGCGTGATCTTCGGCTCGGACCGCGAGATCAAGGAAGGCGATGTCGTCAAGCGCACCAGGGCCATTGTGGACGTGCCTGCCGGTAACGCCCTTCTGGGCCGCGTCGTCGACGCGCTCGGCAATCCGCTGGACGGCAAGGGCAAGATCGAGGCGACCGAACGCCGCATCGCCGATGTGAAGGCCCCCGGCATCATCCCCCGCAAGTCGGTGCACGAGCCGATGGCGACCGGCCTGAAATCCGTCGACGCCATGATCCCCATCGGGCGCGGCCAGCGCGAGCTGATCATCGGCGACCGCCAGACCGGCAAGACGGCCATCGCGCTGGACACGATCCTGAACCAGAAGTCCTACAACCAGGCCGCTGGCGATGACGAGGGCAAGAAGCTTTACTGCATCTACTGCGCGGTGGGCCAGAAGCGCTCGACCGTGGCGCAGCTTGTCAAGAAGCTCGAGGAATCGGGCGCGATCGAATACACGATCGTTGTGGCCGCGACCGCTTCGGACCCTGCGCCGATGCAGTTCCTGGCCCCCTATGCCGCGACCGCGATGGCCGAGTTCTTTCGTGACAATGGCCGCCACGCGCTGATCATCTATGACGATCTGTCGAAACAGGCCGTGTCCTATCGCCAGATGTCGCTGCTTCTTCGCCGTCCGCCGGGCCGCGAGGCCTATCCGGGCGACGTGTTCTACCTTCATTCGCGTCTGCTCGAGCGGTCGGCCAAGCTGAACGACGATCACGGCAACGGCTCGCTTACCGCGCTGCCGATCATCGAGACGCAGGGCGGCGACGTGTCGGCCTTCATCCCGACGAACGTGATCTCGATCACCGACGGCCAGATCTTCCTTGAAACCGAGCTGTTCTTCCAGGGCATCCGCCCTGCCGTGAACACCGGCCTCTCGGTGTCGCGGGTCGGATCGTCCGCGCAGACCAATGCGATGAAGTCGGTCGCGGGGCCCGTGAAGCTCGAGCTTGCGCAGTACCGCGAGATGGCGGCCTTCGCGCAGTTCGGCTCGGACCTTGACGCCGCGACCCAGGCCCTGCTGAACCGCGGCGCGCGCCTGACCGAGTTGATGAAGCAGCCGCAGTATTCGCCGCTGACCAATGCCGAGATCGTCTGCGTCATCTTCGCAGGAACGCAGGGCTATCTCGACAAGATCCCTGTGGGCGATGTGGGGCGGTTCGAGGCCGGTCTGCTCAAGCATATGCGGACCAAGGCCCATGACGTGCTTGAAATGATCACGCGAGACGATCCCAAGATCAAGGGCGATGCCGAGAAGGCGATCCGCGAGGCGCTTGACGAATTCGCCCGCGATTTCGCCTGATCCCCGACCGATAAGGAGACGCGGGGATGCCAAACCTCAAGGATCTCAAGAACCGGATCAACTCGGTCAAGTCGACCCGGAAGATCACCAAGGCCATGCAGATGGTGGCCGCCGCGAAACTGCGGCGGGCGCAGGAAGCCGCCGAACAGGCCCGGCCCTATGCGGAACGCTTCAACGCCGTCATGGCGGGGCTGGCGCAATCGACCAGGGACTCGCCGACCGCGCCCCGTCTTCTGGCGGGCACGGGCAGCGACCAGACCCACCTTCTGGTCGTCATGACGGCCGAGCGTGGGCTTTGTGGGGGGTTCAACTCCTCCATCGCCAAGCTGACCCGCAGCCATGCCGAAAAGCTGCGGCGCGAGGGCAAGACCGTCAAGATCCTGACCGTCGGCAAGAAGGGGCGCGAGGCGCTCAAGCGCGACTGGTCCGCCAGTTTCGTCGGCCATGTGGATCTGGGCGCGGTCAAGCGCATCGGATACGCAAATGCACAGGAGATCGCGCAGGACGTGCTGTCGCGGTTCGACGCGGGCGATTTCGACGTGGCTACGATCTTCTTCAGCCGTTTCCAGAGCGTGATCAGCCAGGTCCCGACGGCGCAGCAGGTCATCCCCGCCTCGTTCGAAGAGGATGCGGCCCCCTCGACGCTTTATGATTACGAGCCCAGCGAAGAGGCGATCCTGACGGATCTTCTGCCGCGCGGTGTGGCGACGCAGATGTTTTCGGCGCTGCTCGAGAATGCTGCGTCCGAACAGGGCGCCCGGATGAGTGCAATGGATAACGCCACGCGCAACGCGGGCGACATGATCGACCGCCTGACCATCGTCTACAACCGCTCGCGTCAGGCCAAGATCACGAGCGAACTGATCGAGATCATCTCGGGGGCGGAGGCGCTTTGAGGGTGATCCGGGCGCGTGCCGCCTGGACGCCCGGATGCCGACCGAGGCAGCAATGAAACCAAGACGACCGCCGGTTTTCGGGCGCATAGAGACGAACGGAGAAACGTGATGGCAAATGCAAAAGGCAAGATCACCCAGGTGATCGGCGCCGTCGTGGACGTGCAGTTCGGGGATCAGCTTCCACAGATCCTCAATGCGCTTGCGACCGACAACAACGGCAGGCGGCTGATCCTCGAAGTGGCCCAGCACCTTGGCGAGAACACCGTCCGCGCCATCGCGATGGACGCGACCGAAGGCCTTGTCCGCGGTCAGGAGGTCGAAGACACCGGCGGCCCGATCTCGGTCCCCGTCGGCGATGCGACGCTGGGCCGGATCCTGAACGTCGTCGGCGACCCGATCGACGAAAAGGGCGAGGTCGCCACGACCGAGCGCCGCCCGATCCATGCCGAGGCCCCCGACTTCGCCTCGCAGTCGACCGCATCCGAAGTCCTCGTGACCGGGATCAAGGTGATCGACCTTCTGGCCCCCTATGCCAAGGGCGGCAAGATCGGCCTGTTCGGCGGTGCCGGCGTGGGCAAGACGGTTCTCATCCAGGAACTGATCAACAACATCGCCAAGGTGCATTCGGGTTATTCCGTCTTCGCCGGCGTCGGCGAGCGCACCCGCGAGGGCAATGACCTTTACCACGAATTCATCGACTCGGGCGTCATCGACATCAACGACCTGACCAAGTCGAAGGTGGCCCTCGTCTATGGCCAGATGAACGAACCCCCGGGTGCCCGGATGCGCGTGGCGCTGTCGGGCCTGACGCTGGCCGAACAGTTCCGCGACCAGTCGGGCACGGACGTGCTGTTCTTCGTCGACAACATCTTCCGCTTCACCCAGGCGGGGTCCGAAGTGTCGGCCCTTCTGGGCCGCATCCCCTCGGCCGTGGGCTATCAGCCGACGCTCGCCACCGACATGGGCCAGATGCAGGAACGCATCACCTCGACCAAGAACGGCTCGATCACCTCGGTGCAGGCGATCTACGTGCCCGCCGACGACCTGACCGACCCGGCGCCCGCCACCTCCTTCGCCCACCTTGACGCCACGACCGTTCTGTCGCGCGCGATCTCGGAACTGGGCATCTACCCGGCGGTGGACCCGCTCGACTCCACCTCGCGCCTGCTCGATCCGGCGGTCGTGGGCGATGAGCATTACAAGGTCGCCACCGACGTGCAGAAGATCCTACAGCGCTACAAGTCGCTGCAGGACATCATCGCCATCCTGGGGATGGACGAGCTGTCGGAAGAGGACAAGCTGACCGTCGCCCGGGCCCGCAAGATCCAGCGCTTCCTGTCGCAGCCCTTCGACGTGGCAAAGGTCTTCACCGGCTCGGACGGGGTGCAGGTCCCGCTCGACGAAACCATCGCCTCGTTCAAGGCCGTGGTTGCGGGCGAATACGATCACCTGCCCGAAGGCGCCTTCTACATGGTCGGCGGCATCAAGGAAGTGATCGCCAAGGCCGAGCGCATGGCCGCGGCAGCGGCGTAAGGAAAGGCAGATGGCAGACACCCTGCAATTCGACCTCGTCAGCCCGGAACGGAGGCTTGCCTCCGTCACCGCGCGCGAGGTCCAGATCCCGGCCAGCGACGGCGACATGACCGCACTGCCTGACCACGCGCCGACGATCACGACGCTGCGGCCCGGACTTCTTCGGGTCGTCCATGGCGGGGGCTCCGATGAATACGTCGTCTCGGGCGGCTTCGCCGAGATCGGGGCGACGGCGGTCACCGTTCTGGCGGAACAGGCGCTGCCCCGCGCCGAAGTGACCCAGGCCCTGCTCGATGCCATGCTTGCCGATGCCCGCGCCCGCGGCGGCGCTGCGGATGCGACGGCCAAGGCCGTTGCCGACATCACCGCGCTGGGTGAACAGGTGGGGCTCACCGCCCGAACCTGAAACACTCCGCGCTGCACGGACCTAAGGGCGCGTGACGCAGACGTCACGCGCCCTTTCCTTTTGTCGATCACGCGCCCTAAACTTGTGCCGCCTGAGGAGAGGGGGTTTCGGTGAAGGTCATCCGGGTCGACAGAATCGGAATCGCGCAGGGCGAAGCGCTGCTCTTCTCGGAATTCGAGACGAATGGCCCGATGTGGTCAGGCGAAGGCCCCCGCGAATACCGCCAGAGCATCCGCTTCGAAGACGCTTTCGCTGCTCCGCCCGCTGTGACCGTCGGCCTGTCGATGTGGGACATTTCCAACAGCGCGAATGCGCGTGCCGATATCTCGGCGGTCGAGATCGACACCGAAGGTTTCGTCGTCCAGTTCCGGACCTGGGGTGATACCCGGGTCGCCCGCATCCGTGCGTCCTGGCTCGCCATCGGTCCGGTCGCCGACGACGACCTCTGGGATGTCTGAGCGCGCGGCGGCCCTCGTTCCGGCCTGCCTGCAGCTTCTTTTGTTCCCAAGTATCCCGGGGGGAGGCCCGTCAGGGCCGGCGGGCAGAGCCCCCCCCCACCCCTTTTGGGCAAAAAGCTTCTCGCCCCGCGAGT
>JAFIEN010000174.1 GCA_020832515.1 Rubellimicrobium sp.
CGAGGCGGAAGATGTCGCGGAGCCTGCCGAAGATGCGTCGCCCGCCCTCGAGAGCCGGGAACCCGAGCCTGCCGAGGCGCCGCTTGTGGCGGCCGATCTGGATCCCGAAGCGGATGAGACACCGCAAGAGGATGAGACACCGGCCGCTGCCCCGCCCGAACATTTTGCCGGCCAACCTGACGAAGCAGAGCCGATCCCGTCTGTCGAGGACCCCGAGGAAGGGGCCGACGATCCCGCGACCGACGGTAGCCGCCGGATGCCGTTGCGGACCGTGGCGCCCGAGATCGCCGAGATCCTGCGGCAAGAGGCCGAGCGCGAACAGGCTGCCCGCCGGGCCGAGGCCGAAGCAGGGATCGAGACCCAACCGGACCTTGGCCTCGACCAGCTCATGGCCGATGAAGAGCGCCGCGCCGCCGAGGCGCGCGAGCGTCTGGCCCGGCTGCGCGGCACCCCGTCGCCTGATCCGGCGCCGTCCACTTCGACGCCGGCCCCTGCGACACCGGTCACGGCACCGCAGACGACCCTTCAGGACGATGAGTCCGAGCTGCCGGTGGCACCCTCGCGGCGCGGGCTTCTGCCCGACATCGAAGAGATCAACTCGACCCTGAGTTCGGCACCCGAGCGGCCCACCAGCACCGCCGAAGCAGAAGAAGAGCGCCGGGGCGGCTTTCGCCTGGGCTTCGGCTCGATCCTGCTGGTCGCGGCCTTGCTGGCGCTTGCCTATGCCTTTGCGCCCGAAATCGTGGCGAATGTTCCGCAGACCGAGCCGGTACTGGCACCCTACGTGTCGACCATCGACGAAGCGCGGCTCTGGCTGGACCTGAGGCTGCAGGACCTGTTGAACCGGATGGAAGCCCCGCCCGACGGCGGATGAGCCGGCGCCTTTCCCTGTCTGCCCGCCGTCCATGTCTGCCCGACCCGGACGACCGGCGGGACAGCGCCTGACCAGGAACTGTCGCGAAGGCCCCGAGAACCGACCCCGACCCCGGTTTCAGAACCGCTCGAGCAGGCGGCGCAGATAGTCAAGCTCCACCTCGGGCCGCTCCTGTTCGGCGGCACGGCGGCGAATTTCGCCAAGGATCTCTTCGGCGCGGCGATAGACGTTTTCACCCTGCAGCATGCTGCGGTCGGTCCCGAGATCGCCACTCTGGCCAAGCTGCCGGCCCAGCGGGTCGCGCTGGCCGGGTTCGGCGCGGCCCTGAGCGAAGCCTTCGCCCTGCTCACCCTCATCCATGTCGTCGCGGTTGCGCGCCACGGCCTCGCCAAGGTTGCGCAGCCCGTCGCGCAGCGCATCCATCGCCTCGGCCTGCCGGTCGATCGCCTCGGCCAGCCGTCCGCCGCGCAGCGCCTCTTCGGCCCCGTCCATCGCACCCTCGGCCCGCTCGAGCGCGCTTCGCGCCGCATCCGCCGCTTCGCCCGACAGGCCGGGCAGGTTCTGCCGCTGGCGTTCCAGCTCGTCCCGAAGCGCGCGTTGACGGTCGGCAAGCGTCTCGCCGGGGTCGCGACCGCCGGCACCCTCGCCCGTCTGGTCGTCGCCCTGTCCCTGGCCCTGACCCTGGCCCTCACCCTGGGGCTGATCCTGACCGGCACCCTGACCCGCGCCTTCGCCCTGCTCCTGCCCCTCGCCCTGCTGCGCGCCCTGATCCGCGCCCGGCTGACGGTTGTTGAACTGGTCCTGCAAGTCGCGGAACGCCTGATCCGACAGGTCCTGCTGATCGCGCAGCGCATCCGCCAGCTCGTCCATCGCCTGCTGGCCGGGCGAGCGGGGGCCCGAACCCTCACCGCCCTGCCCTTCGGTCACACGCAGGTTCTCGAGCAGCGCATTGAGCTGGTCCATCAGGTCGGCCGCCTCGGCCATCCGGCCTTCTTCCATCAGCTCCTGAATGCGGTCCATCAGGGCCTGGATCTCGTCCCAGGTGATCTGCTCGGACTGCTGCTGCGCGGTCGAGGGCTGGTCGGTCTGGTCCTGACCCGGTTCGGGATTCTGCGCCAGCATGTTGAGGTAGTCGTCCGTCGCCTCGCGCAATTCGCGCATCAGTTCGGCGATCTCCTCGTCGCTGGCCCCGTTGCGCATCGCCTCGGACAACCGCTCCTGCGCGCGGCGCAGGCGCTCGCGGGCATCGGCCAGCGTCCCGTCCTCAAGCTGGATGGCAAGATCCCAGAGTGCCTGCGCGATCTCGTCCTGCGCCTCTTCGTCGAAGGCGGCCTCCTGCAGGAAACCCGAAAGCTGTCGCAAGGTGAAGGACAGGCGCAGATAGGTCGTCTCGTTGGTGAAGATATCCTCGGGCCGGTAGGACACAGCGCGCAGGATCTGCAGCACCCGCCGCGCATTGTCGCGGCTCCAGAGCAGGTCACGCCGCTGTTCGATCACCGCCCGCGCCATCGGCTGAAAGAAGCGCCGCCCGGGCAGGATCAGGGGTTCGGGCTCGGTCGTGTATTCCTGTCCGGCCGCATCCTCGACGGTCAGGGCGATGGTCACGGGAAGATTCGCAAGCGGATGTTCGGACAGGTTCTCGATCAGCGACTGGGTGAAATCCGTCCGGTCGCCCGAAAATGGCATCGGCAGGTCAAGGACCAGCGGCGCGCGCGCGTCGGGCTCGATTGTCAGGCCGTGCCGCCGCGTGACCCGCTCAGGGTCAAGCGCGATGGTCGCCCGGCCTGCGACCACGCCGTAATCGTCCTGTGCGATGAAGGGCTGGTTGAACTCGCCCATGGCATCGACGGTGATCTCGCCGGAAAAGCTGACAAAAGGCGGAAGGTCGGGGATGATCTGCAGGTTCCAGGCCGCCCCGCCATCCCCGGCGATCTCGATCCTGCCGTCGCCATCGGCGGTGAACTGCAGCCTGCCGGGCGCTTGCTCGGGCACGGGGCCGCCGGTGACGGGGTTGTCGGAAACGGTCTCGAACACCTGCAGACCGCCTGCGTCGTCGTAAAGGCGGATGGTGATGCGGCTGCCCTGCGGCACCTCGATCCGGCCCTGCCGCAGATCGGCCAGATAAAACGAGGGGCGGCGCGTATAGGCGGGCGGTTCGATCCAGCCTTCCCAGGCCGGCCCGCCGGCAAGCATCGACGGGTCGCCCGGGATCACGCTGTCGGCCACATCACCGACCCGCATGAGCGATCCGAACAGGACCGCCGTCACGAACAGGGTCAGCGCCATGTAGCGCAGGCCGTAGGGATCGCGCGGGGCCATGCGCAGATCGGGCCGGACGGGTCGGGCCTCGCGGGTGCGGGCGGCCATGCGGCGCAGATGGGCCAGCCAGAGCGCCTCGCTTGCCCCGTCGCCGGCGCCCACGGCCTGCTGATCCTGCAGGGCGGCAATGGGCCGGCCGGGCATCGAGGCATCCACACGGGTCAGCGCCTCGTCGAAGCTGGGCCATCGGAACAGCATCCCGCCGCGGACGGCCGTGCCGATCACGCCGACCAGTGCTGTCCCGAAATAGATCCAGAGTGCCCAGTCCGGCAGAAAGTCAAGCCAGCCCAGCATCGCCGGCGCCATGGCCGCCAGAAGGACCGACCAGAGCGGCCAGAAAGCCCGCGCCAGCCGTTCGGCCACCATGCCCGCGCGTGTCAGCCGGACCGGGCGGTCCAGATGCACCAGCGGGGCGGAGGGGCGCGTCTTGCGGGGGGGAAGATCGGTCAGGGCGGGTTCCTCTGGCTTTTCGCGCAAGACATTAGCGCATCACAGCCACGGGGGAATGGTATCGCGCGAAATCATCTCATCATAGGTGGGGCGCTGGCGAATAACCGCGAAGTGATCCCCCTTGACCAGAACCTCGGGCACGAGGGGACGCGAATTGTATTCGCTGGCCATCACCGCACCATAGGCCCCGGCCGAACGGAAGGCGACCAGATCGCCCGCCTTCAGGGGCGGCATGTCGCGGCCGCGCGCGAAGGTATCGCCGGTCTCGCAGACCGGACCGACGATGTCGTAGGGCTGCTGCTCGAGGCCCGGTTCGGGTTCGATCACGGGGACGATGTCGTGATGGGCGTCGTACATGGCGGGTCGGACCAGATCGTTCATCGCGCCGTCAAGGATGAGGAAATCCCGCCCCTCGCCCGATTTCACATAGATCACGCGCGTCAGCAGGATACCCGCATTTCCCGCGATCAGGCGGCCCGGTTCGATCTCGATCTCGCAGCCCAGATGACCGACGGTCCGTTCGATCATCGCGCCGTAGTCCATCGGCAGTGGCGGGGCCTCGTTCGAGCGGGTGTAGGGAATGCCCAGCCCCCCGCCCAGATCCAGCCGCTCGATGCTGTGTCCGTCCGCGCGCAACGCCCCGGTGAGGCTTGCCACCTTGGCATAGGCTGCCTCGAACGGGGCCAGCTCGGTCAGCTGGCTGCCGATATGGACGTCGATCCCCACCACGCGCAGGCCGGGCAGGCGGGCTGCAAGGGCATAAACCTCGCGCGCGCGGGCGATGGGAATGCCGAACTTGTTCTCGGACTTGCCGGTGGCGATCTTGGCGTGGGTCTTTGCGTCCACATCCGGGTTGACGCGGACGGTGATCGGCACCGTCACCCCCAACGACACGGCAACCTCGCTCAGGGCCTCAAGCTCGGGTTCGCTCTCGACATTGACCTGTCGGATGCCGGATTCAAGAACGATCCGCATCTCCTCGCGCGTCTTGCCCACGCCCGAGAACACGATCCGGTCGCCCGGCACACCCGCCGCCTTTGCTCTCAGGTATTCGCCCGCCGAGACGACATCCATCCCCGCGCCTTCATCCGCCAGAAGCCTGAGGACGGCGACGTTGGACAGCGACTTGACGGCAAAACACACCAGATGCGGCATGGCCGAAAGCGCCTCGTCGAACAGGCGGAAGTGACGGGTCAGGGTGGCAGCGGAATAGACATAGACGGGGGTGCCGACCGCCGCGGCAATCGCCTCAAGCGGCACGTCCTCGGCATGAAGCCGTCCGCCACGATACAGGAAATGATCCACCCCGCGCGCGCCCGAACGTCAGGTCACGGGGCGCGAGCGCAGGAAGAGATACAGCGGCAACCCGCAGCTGACCCCGATGCAATAGGTCGCGGGGATCGCCACCAGCCCGATCCAGTTCTTGCGCACCCAGACCTCGGACAGGATCCAGATCGTCAGCGTGATCGCCGCGATGATCAGGTCCCAGGTCAGACCGGTGGTCGAGGCATTGACATACCAGGCGTCGATCAGACCCGAGAGGCCCGTGCCCTCCTGCACCATGTAGGTGACGAACCAGTACATCGGATGCACCGCACCCCAGACCGCAAGCACCAGCCAGACCCAGCGCATCGGCGACATCGGCCCGATCACAGCCGCATCCCCAGACGCACCCCGCCCGAGACCGTCACCTCGGGGCTTGCCGTCGGCGCGGTCGGCCGTTCGGGCGGGCCATCCGCCCCGCAGGCCGCCAGAATGGCCAGTGCCGATCCCAGAAGAAACAGTCTCATGCCAGGGCCTCCTTCCAGCGGGCGATCTGGGCGCGCACCTGATCGGGTGCGGTTCCGCCGTAGGATGTGCGACTGCGGACCGAATTTTCCACCCCCAGCACCGCAAAGACCGCCTGCGCGATCCCCGGATGCACGCCTTGCATGTCCGAAAGCGAAAGGTCTGGCAGATCGCAGCCCCGCCCTTCGGCCAGCGCCACCAACCGCCCCGTCACATGATGCGCCTCGCGGAAGGGCAGGCCGAGCGCGCGCACCAGCCAGTCGGCCAGATCGGTCGCCGTGGAAAAGCCGGTCGCCGCAGCCGCGCGCAGGACGTCGGGGTTGGCGGTCATGTCGCCCACCATCCCGGTCATCGCGGCCAGCGCCAGCATCAGGCTGTCGGCCGCGTCGAAGACCTGTTCCTTGTCCTCCTGCATGTCCTTGGAATAGGTCAGCGGCAGCCCCTTCATCACCGTGAACAGTGCCACCGTCGCCCCCAGGATGCGCCCGATCTTGGCCCGGATCAGCTCGGCCGCGTCCGGATTGCGCTTCTGCGGCATGATCGAGGATCCCGTCGACCAGCGGTCCGACATCTTCACGAAGCGGAACTGCGCGGTGGACCAGATCACCAGCTCCTCTGCAAGCCGGCTGAGGTGCATGGCGCAGATGCTGCTGGCCGACAGGAACTCCAGCGCGAAATCCCTGTCGCTCACGGCATCGAGCGAATTGGCGCAAGGACGATCGAATCCAAGCGCCTCTGCCGTCATGTGCCGGTCGATCGGGAACGACGTCCCCGCCAGCGCCGCAGCACCCAGCGGGCTTTCGTTCATCCGCCGCCGCGCATCGGCAAAGCGGCCCCGGTCGCGGGCGAACATCTCGACATAGGCCATCATGTGATGGCCCCATGTCACCGGTTGTGCCACCTGCAGATGGGTAAAGCCCGGCATCACCCAATCCGCCCCGGCCTCGGCCTGGGCCAGAAGCGCACGCATCAGTGCGGCCAGCGCCCCATCGGCCGCGTCGCACTGGTCGCGCACCCAGAGGCGGAAATCGACGGCCACCTGATCGTTGCGCGACCGCGCCGTATGCAGGCGCCCGGCGGGATCGCCGATCACCTCTTTCAGCCGCGCCTCGACATTCATGTGGATATCCTCGAGCGCGGTGGAAAACGGAAACACCCCCGCCTCGATCTCTGACAAGACCGTGAGAAGCCCTTCCCGGATCGCCTCGGCGTCCTTACTGCTCACAATGCCCGCGGCCGCCAGCATGGCGGCATGGGCCCGAGAGCCTTCGATGTCCTGTCGGGCAAGGCGCCGGTCGAATCCGATCGAGGCGTTGATCGCCTCCATGATCGCATCCGGCCCGGCGGCAAAGCGCCCGCCCCACATGGTGTTGGAACTGTCGGTCATCTGTCGGATCCCGGGAGGTCACATGCGGAAATCTGTCGTCGCGGCTGCTTACACGGCGCTTGCCCTGCTTGCAAATGCCGCCCTTGCCGATGTCGCGGCGCTCGAGGCCTTGCGCGAGGGCGACATGCGCAAGCTCAACTTCCATGCCGCGCCGGAACCCGTGCCGCTGACCATGTTCGACGACGGTGCCGGGGGCGAGGCCTCGCTTGCCGCCTTTCAGGGCCAGCATGTGGTGCTGAACTTCTGGGCCACATGGTGCGCGCCCTGCCGGATCGAGATGCCGACGCTGGCCCGCCTGCAGGACGAATTCGGCGGCCCCGACTTCCGCGTCGTCACCATCGCCACGGGCCGCAACGACCCGGCCGCCATGACCCGCTTCTTCGAAGAGATCGAAGTCGACAACCTTCCCCTCTTCCGCGACCCGCGTCAGGCGCTGGCACGCGACATGGGGGTGCTGGGCCTGCCGATCACCGTCATCCTTGACCCGGCCGGCAACGAGATCGCCCGACTGCAGGGCGATGCCCATTGGGACAGCGACAGCGCCTTCGCGATCATCGCCGCCGTCCTGGGGCGCGACCCGGGATCATGACCGCCGCCGGATGATCCGGTAAAGCGGGGCCGCGGCAAGGATGATGATCGTCAGCCGCACGATATGCATGACCGAGATCAGCGCGACCTCCTGCTCCATCGCAAGCGCGATCAGCGCCATCTCGGTCAGCCCCCCGGGCGAGAATGCGAGAAAGCCCATGGACATCGGCACCTCGGTCAGGCGGCTGACGGCATAGGCAAAGACAAGGGTCGCGGCCAGCATCACCAGCGTCGACAGCAGGCCGAGGGCGAAATCCCGCCCCACCTCGGAAAAGCGCGCGCCAAGGAAGCGGCAGCCGACCACCGTGCCGATCACCACCTGCGCGACCAGCACAAGAACCGACGGCGGCGCAAGATTCACCAGGCCCGTCACCTGGCTTGCCCCGCTCAGGACCATGGGCCCGAAAAGCGGACCCGCCGGCAACCGCAACGCCGCCCCAAGCGGTACACCCAGAACGGCGCATCCGGTCATGATTACCCAGTCCAGCAGCGTCAGTTGATCCAGCGCCACCCAGTTTCCCCCGGCACCGTCCGTGCGCACGCCCAGAACGAAGCCGAAGAACAGCGCCACGAAGACCACCACGAAGAAGACCCGCGTGGCATGGGCCAATGCGATGCGCCGCTCCTCGCCTCCCGCCTCGACGCCAAGGATCAGCATCTCGTTCAACCCCCCCGGCATGGCACAGAACCAGGCGGTCACCGGATCGTAGCCCCCGATCAGCCGGAAGACGCCAAAGGCGGCCGCGGTCATCACGATCAGGAAGGGCACCAGCAGTGCCACGACGACACTCCAGGCCCGCAGCGCATCCACGATCTCGGCCGAGATGAACGACCCCAGAAGCACGCCGATCACCGGAATGACCAGAGGGCGCAGCCTCTCGGGCGGCCGGATGGGTGCCCCCGACAGCGAGGCGGCCGCCACCCCGATCATGGGCCCCAGCATCCACGGCAAGGGCAGTCCGATACGCGCGGCCACCGCACCGGAAGCCGTGCCCAGCAGCAGCGCGATGACCGCCCGCCACAAGCTCACCGTATCCAGGATCGCGCCCGGCGCCCGCATTCCCTAGCCCACGGCCCCGACGCCCGGCCCCGGCGCGACACCACCCCTGCCTTTCGCTTTGGTCGAAATACTCCGGGGGGAGGGCCGCAGGCCCGGGGGGG
>JAFIEN010000175.1 GCA_020832515.1 Rubellimicrobium sp.
CGGTCATCGCCGCCTGCGTCCTGGGCGGAACCAGCCTTTTCGGCGGCAAGGGAACCGTCATCGGTACAGTGGTCGGGGCGCTGATGATCGGCCTGATCAACAACGGCCTGATCCTGATGGGACTGGAATTCAGTCAACAGCAGATCGCCCGCGGCGGCATCATCATTCTGGCGGTAGCGCTGACCCAGAAACGGCGCTGACAAATTCGACGATTGCGTTGATGATGATTTGTCCGCCCACCCACGGTATAGTTCTGCGGGTCGGCGAGCGGCCCAGAGAAGGACGCTCACATCATAATATGCATATTATATCAATGACTTAATGCGGGAAAGGTTGGGTTTCAGACCCATCCCCTCCGGGGGCCCTTGGCGGCAGCGGGCCTGTCTGAATACGGATCATCCCCACAGGCGCGTGACGGTTGTCACACCTGCCTTGGCCGCTCCTGAACGGGCGCAAAAAAGGATTAACATTGCTTTGCGTTGTGATTTGGTTAAAGCTTTTTTCAACATGGAACAACCTTTAACCGAATCATCAGGACAGGACGTTCCCGACCCGGCGCCGCGGGCCGCGACGATCCATGATGTGGCGGCGCGGGCGGGTGTCAGCATCGCTACCGTGTCCAAGGCGCTGAACAATGGCGGGCGCATGACACCGGAAACGCGCGCCCGCGTTCTGGCCGCAGCAAGGGAGCTGAGCTTTCGGCCAAACGCGCTGGCGCGTGGCCTGCACAGCAAGCGCAGCTTTGCCGTGGGGCTTTTGACCGACGACGTTTACGGCCGCTTTGCCCTGCCCGTCATGGCAGGCGTTTCCGAGGGGCTGATCGACCACGGCGTGTCGGTCTTCCTTTGCACGGTCGAGGATGACCCCGCGCTGGCGCAAAGTCATCTTGATGTGATGCTGGAAAAGCAGGTGGACGGGATCGTGGTCGCGGGCAAGCGGGTTGATCGCCTTGTGCCGGTCGATCTGGCCGGGCTTACGGTGCCGGTCGTGCATGTGATGTCCGAAGGTGCCCCCGACCGGGTCAGCTTTCGCCCTGACGAGGCGCAGGGCGCGGAACTAGCGATCCGGCACCTGCTCGCGGGGGGGCGGTGCCGGGTGGCGGATGTGACCGGGCCGGTACGGTTCCGCGTCGCCATCGAACGGGCCGAGGCATGGGCCGGCGTGTTGCACGAAACCGGCCTTGACCAGCCCGGCGGCGGTGCGCTGTTCGGTGCTTGGTCCGAAGCATGGGGGCACGCAGCGGTGGCGCAGCTCTGGGCGCAACAGGACCGGCCCGATGCCGTGTTCTGCGGCAATGACCAGATCGCGCGCGGGGTGATCGACGCGCTGCGCGAACGCGGCGTCGGGGTGCCGCATGACGTGGCCGTTGTCGGCTTTGACAACTGGGAGATCGTGGCAAAGGAAACGCGCCCGCCCCTGTCAAGCGTGGACATGAACCTGAGGGAACTTGGACGTCAGGCAGGGCTGACCCTGCTTGCGCTGATCAACGGCAAGGACGTTCAGCCGGGGATCAGGGCCTTGCCCTGCACATTGCGGGTCAGGGCATCGAGTGGCGGGCCCGCCTGAGGGCCGGACAACGGGCGGCAGGGCCGCTTGGGAGGAGGAAAGACAATGTTCAGCAAACTTACGCGGGGTTCGGTGATTGCACTGGCCATCGGCATGGGAACGGCGGCGACGGCACAGGAAACGCTGTCGATGTGGGCGCGCACGGATGTGGAAAACTTCCTGCCGCAGGTTGTCGCGGCGTTCAATGCCACCCACGAGACGCAGATCAACGTCCAGTTCATCCCGCCGGGCGAACTGGTGCAGAAATTCGCGACCGCTGCGGCGGGCGGCTCGGCCCCCGATATCCTGTCGCTTGACCTGATCTATACGCCCGCCTTTGCGGCGGCGGGGCAGCTTGCCGATCTGACCGATTTGGCACAGGCGCTGCCCTATTTCGATCATCTCTCGCCTGCGCATCTTCAGGCGGGCAGCTATGACGGGCGGATCTATGGCCTGCCCTTCTCGGCGGACAGTTCGGTTCTCTTGTGGAACAAGGACCTGTATGCACAGGCGGGCCTTGATCCCGAAGTCGGGCCGACCGACTGGGACAAGATCCTTGAACAGGCCACGGCGGTGCGCGCACTGGGCGGGGACATCTACGGCTATTACTTCTCGGGAGCCTGTGCGGGCTGCAATGCCTTCACCTTCCTGCCCTATATCTGGGCGCAAGGGTCCGACATCGTGTCCGAAGATGGCACAAAGGCCAATATCGACACGCCCGAGGCGCGCGCGGCGGTCGAACTTTACCGCAGCCTGCTGGCCGCCGATGCGATCCCGCAGGGGGCAGAGACGGATACCGGCACCAACTTCTTTTCGGCCTTCGCCAGCGGCAATATCGGCATCGCCACCTCGGGTGCCTTTGCGATCGGCATCCTGAATTCCCAGTATGGCGAAATGAACTACGGGGTGACCTATATCCCCGGGCCGGACGGCACGCCGTCCTCCTTTGGCGGCGGTGATAACTTCGTGGTCACGGCGGGCACCGAAAACATGGAGGCGGTGGGCCAGTTCATCGACCATATTTATTCGGTCGAGATGCAGACCCTGATGGCGGAATTCGGCAGCCTTCCGGTGCGCGGCGACGTGGCCGAACAGGCGCTGACCGGGCTCGATGCCCGTTACGGCGTGGCGACCGATGCGATGGCGCAGGGCCGTACGCCTTCGACCGTGGTCTATAACGACATCTACAACTCGGCCACCGGCCCATGGCTCCAGTTCCTGCAAGAGGCGATCTATGGCGACGATGTCGACGAGGCCGCAGCCATCGCGCAGGAAACCATCCAGATGATCCTCGACGAGGCGAACTGAGGCGTCACCAACCACACGCCAAAGGGGGCGGGGCCTGCGCCTTGCCCCCCGCGATACCGCAATGACCAATCCCCCGGGGGATACGCCGATGTCCGCGACTGACCCATCCGCCGCCGCACCACGGCCCGCGCGCGCGCCGGCTGTCCGTTCCGGACGGCGCCGGGGCAGCCAGCGCCGCCGCGAGATTGCGGGCCTGCTGTTCATCCTGCCGGCCATGGCGCTGGTCGTGACGTTCTTTCTGATCCCGCTGTGCATGACGGTCTGGATGTCGTTTCACAACTGGCCGCTGATGGGTGCGCCGCGCTGGACCGGACTTGATAACTATGCCGCGATGATGAAGGACCGCCGGTTCTGGAATGCGATGAACTTTACCGTCTGGTACAGCATCGTGGCCACCATCGCGATTTTTGGCGTGGCCTTTCCCCTTGCCCTGTTCGTGGAACGCACGGGGCGGGCCACATCGTTCTACCGCACCGCGATCTTTCTGCCCGTGGTCGTGGGCTTTGGGTCGGCCAGCCTGCTTTGGGCCTGGCTGATGAACGTGGATTCGGGCCTGTTTTCGCCCGCGGCGCAGGCGCTGGGCCTGACCGAACGTCCGGTCAACCTGATGGCCACCACCGATGGCGTCTTTTGGTCGATCATCGTCATGGTGGTCTGGAAAACGGCAGGTTTCACCATGATCTTGTTGATGACCGGGCTGCAATCCGTGCCCCATGACATCCTTGAGGCCGCGCGGATCGACGGGGCGAGCCGTTTCCAGCAATTCTGGCGGATCAAGCTGCCCTTGATGAAGCGCACGCTGGCGCTGGCGCTGATCCTGTCGGTGGCGGGGTCGATGCTGGCCTTTGACCAGTTCTACATCATCTCGAACGGGGGGCCGCGCAACAGCACGCTGACGGCCGTTTACTGGATATTCTCGCAGTCCTTCGTGTCGTTCAAGCTGGGCTACGGGGCGGCACTGTCGATGGTGCTGCTGGTGATCCTAGTCGTGATCAGCCTTGTGCAGCTTTGGCTGCTGCGCAGCCCCACGGGGGACAAGTGATGGCCCGCCGCCCCAATCCCGTTGCCGCAAGCAGCTACCATCTCGCGGGCATCACCCTGTCGCTGGCCTTTCTCGCACCGCTGGCATGGGCCTTTCTGTCCAGCCTCAAACCCGCCGCCGAGGCGCGCCAGCCCCCCCTGCCGCCATGGCCCACGACGGGCGTCACGGTGGAAAACTACATCACCCTTGACGGCTATGGCGCAGGTTTCTGGAGCCATGCGTCAAACAGCCTGATCGTGACGCTGTCCACGGTGGTGCTGACGGTGATCATCAGCGTGCTGGCGGGCTACGGGTTTTCGCGGTTCCGCTTTCCCTTCAAGGGGGTGTTCTTCATCATGATCCTGTCCACGATCATGATCCCCTTTCAGTCGATCCTGACGCCACTGTTCCTGATCCTGTCCAAGGCGGGGTTGCAGAACAGCCTTGCCGGGCTGGTCATGATCTATGTCACCCTGCAACTGCCGTTTTCCATCTTCATGATGCGCAATGCATTCGATGCCGTCCCGATCGAGATCGAAGAGGCCGCCCGCGTCGATGGCGCCTCGGTTCTGACGGTGCTGATCCGGGTGATGATGCCGCTGGTGGCGCCGGGCATCATCACGGTGGCGATATTCGCCTTTCTGGCCGCATGGAACGAATTTCTGGCGGCGCTGATCTTTCTGACCGATCAAGACAAATACACCCTTCCAGTGCTGATCGTCGCGGTCCGGTCGGGGCGCTATGGTTCGATCGACTGGGGATCGGTGCAGGCGGGCGTCACCGTGATGATGATCCCCTGCGTGATCCTGTTCCTGCTTTTGCAACGCTATTACGTCCGCGGCCTGACCGCCGGGGCGGTGAAATGACCCTGAAGGAGAACCCCATGTCGAGCCCCCGCAACCAAAGCTTCCGTCCGCCCTCGATTGCCGATGTCGATCTGGGCGGCTTCTGGGGCGACCGGATCGATGCCGTAGCCAACAAGACCGTCCGCATCCTTTACGACCGCTGCGTTGCAGCCGGGATGCTGGATCAGGTCGATCCTTCCCGCCCGGTGCCGGACCTGCGCATCCCCTTCATGGTCAAGGACGGGTTTACCGCAGGCACTGTCACCACCCAGATGTTCTGGGACAGCGACATTGCCAAGACGATCGAGGCCACGGCCTATGCCGTCTACCGTAAGCGCGACCCGGAACTCGAGGCGCTGATCGACGCGGTGATCGACATGTACGCCCGCCTGCAACAGCCCGATGGCTACTGCAATTCGTGGTATGTCCGGATGCAGCCCGGGCGGCGCTGGACCAACCTGCGCGATTGTCACGAGCTTTACTGCGCAGGCCACATGATCGAGGCGGCGGTGGCCTATGCGCAGGCGACGGGCAAGCGCAAGCTGCTGGATGTGATGTGCCGCTATGTGGACCATATCGCCACGGTCTTTGGTCCCGGCGAGGGGCAGTTGCCCGGTTACTGCGGGCACGAGGAGATCGAGCTGGCCCTTGTGCGCCTGTCGCGGGAAACCGGGCGGCAGGATTACATGGACCTTGCGAAATTCTTTATCGACGCGCGCGGCACCCAGCCGCATTACTTTGACGAAGAGGCGCATCGCGACGGGCGCAATCCGAAGGATTTCCACTTCAGGACCTATGAATACAACCAGTCGCACCTGCCCGTGCGCGAACAAAGGACCGTGGTGGGCCATGCCGTGCGGGCGATGTATCTGTATTCGGGCATGGCCGACATTGCCGCCGAATATGGCGACGACACGCTGACCGATGCGCTGGAAATCCTTTGGGACGATCTGACCGGGCGGCAGATGTATCTGACGGGTGGCATCGGGCCCGCGGCATCGAACGAAGGCTTTACCGCCGCATATGACCTGCCCAATGACACGGCCTATGCGGAAACCTGCGCCTCTGTGGGCCTTGCCTTCTGGGCGGCACGGATGCTGGGGCGTGGCCCTGACCGCCGCTTTGCCGACACGATGGAGCGCGCGATCTACAATGGCGCGCTGGCGGGGCTGTCGCAGGACGGCAGCACCTTCTTCTACGAAAACCCGCTGGAAAGCCGGGGTGGGCATCACCGCTGGGAATGGCATCACTGCCCCTGCTGCCCGCCCAACATCGCCCGGATGGTGGGCGCGATCGGCACCTATATGTACGGCGTGGCCGATACCGCCGTGGCCGTCCATCTTTATGGTGAAAGCACCGCGCGGATGACCGTGGCGGGGGCCGCGCTGACCCTGACGCAGGCCGGTGATTACCCTTGGGCAGAGACAGTCACGCTGACCATCGGCCTTGACCGGCCCGCGACCTTTACCCTGCACCTGCGCGTGCCCGACTGGGCGGGCAAGGCGGGGCTGAAGGTGAATGGCACCGATGTGCCGGCGGACCCTGCGGGCAACACCGGCTATATCGCGCTGACCCGTGACTGGGCCGATGGCGACAGCGTGGCGCTGCACCTGCCGATGCAGGCCCGCCTCATCCACCCCCATCCCCGCATCCGCGCCGATACCGGGCGCGTGGCGGTGATGCGCGGGCCGCTGGTCTATTGCGCGGAAGGGGCCGACAACGGGGCCGACCTTGACCTGATGACGATGGCTGCGGTCGATGGCGCAACAACCGCGCGGGTGCCGGAACTGGGCGGTGCGGTGGCGCTTGACCTGCCCGTGGCGCTGGAAACCGATGCGGCATGGGGCAAGTCAATCTACACCACCACGCCGCCAAAGGCCGAAACGGCGGTGCGCCGCTTCATCCCCTATCACCTTTGGGACAACCGCGACCCGGGCGAGATGCTGGTCTGGGTGCGGCGGGCGGGGGGCGCATGACAGCCCCGCCGACCCCGCAGATGCCCGGCCCCATGATCGACCTGCGCGCCGTGCGGAAAAGTTTCGGCGCGCTGGATGTGGTGCACGGGATCGACCTGGCCATAAACAAGGGCGAATTCGTCGTCTTTGTCGGCCCATCGGGCTGTGGGAAATCCACGCTCTTGCGGATGATCGCGGGGCTTGAGGATGTCAGCGACGGAGAGATCTGGATCGGCGGGCGGGATGTGACCGACCTTGATCCGTCGCGCCGGGGTATTGCGATGGTGTTTCAAAGCTATGCGCTTTATCCGCACATGAGCGTGAAGGACAATCTGGGTTTCGGGCTGAAACTGGCCCGGACACCCGCCGATGAACGCGACACGCGGATCAACCGGGCCGCGCGGATGTTGCAGATCGACGGCCTGCTGGACAGGCTGCCCCGCGCCCTTTCGGGCGGACAAAGGCAGCGTGTCGCCATCGGGCGTGCGATCACCCGCGATCCGCTGCTGTTCCTGTTCGACGAACCGCTGTCGAACCTTGATGCCGCGCTGCGCGTGGCCACCCGGGTCGAGATCGCCCGCCTGCACGAATCGCTGCCCGACACGACGATGATCTATGTCACCCATGACCAGACCGAGGCGATGACGCTGGCCGACCGGATCGTTGTGCTGCGGTCGGGGCGGATCGAACAGATCGGCGCGCCGATGGACCTCTACGAACGGCCCGCGAACCTGTTCGTCGCGGGCTTTATCGGGTCGCCCGCGATGAACATCCTGCCCGCCCGGACGGGGCCGGAACAAGGGTCGCTTGTGCTGGCGGATGGCACCACCGTGATCACAGATGCCGCAACAGGGGGGCCGGGGCAGGACGCAAGCCTTGGGATCCGGCCCGAGGATTTCCATGTTGCGGATGGGACGGTGCCGCCGCTTCTGTCAGGTCGGGTGGAACTGGTCGAAAGGCTGGGCGAGGTGACGCTGGTGCATGTCGGGCTGGATGTAGGGGGAACGGTGATCGCGAAACTGCCCGGCACGGTCGCGCCGGGCCGGGGGGAACGGCTGGCGCTGGCCGCGCGGCCGGGCAAGCTGCATGTCTTTGGTTCGGATCAACGCGCCCTTCCGCCCGCGCGGCGCTGACCTGGGATCCGGCAGCCCTTCGACAGCCCCCGGTTGCCCCATGACGTAAGCGCGACGGCTTGGCCCTATGCGGCGAGGCTTGACGGCTGTGCGTGGCGCCAGGGCATGAACCACTGGATCGATCGCCTCACGCTCGAACCCTGAGGTGGCGTCAACGTCGTCTGCAGCTTGTGCGGCGTGTGGCTTCGGTCGTGCACATCCTCCCGGTTCCGCCACTTCCACACTGTCTGCTCGCTGATGCCATAGCGCTCGGCCACCATCCACGCCGGTTCCGTGCTCGCCTGGATCGCGGCCCGGATCTTCGGCGTCGTGGTGGCCTGCTTGTGCAACGAGATCAGCATGCTCGAACCCCCTCCTGAACCTCTCGCAGGATCGACCTTGCCATGAACAGCCCAGAGCGGCGAGGGTCTATGTGATCATCCGGGACGGAACACCTATTCTTATCGAATCCGATAAGCCCGCCTTATTCATCGAATGCGGTTTTTTTGGTGTCCGGCGTTCCTCCTGCGCCGTGATCGGCGGGTGACTGATGCGAATCTGAGCGAGCCAGCGCCTGTAGGTCGCAGGCCTGGCCACCTCCATGAGGCCGTCGATATCGTGCCCGCACTCAGCCCCGATGCGCATGAGTTCGGCCTTTTCGGCGGGCGACAGGATGATCCTCTGCGTCGGGATGCGGGCCCGCAAGATCGTGATCTGGGCCTTCAGCAGCCTCAGTTGCGCGTTGTGGCGAGGCATGAAGAACTGGTTCAGGAAGAC
>JAFIEN010000176.1 GCA_020832515.1 Rubellimicrobium sp.
GATGTGTCGAAGGCAAGGATCGCGCGCATGGATCAGGCGGCGACGGGGCGCACCTCGATCACCTCGGGGATATAGTGGCGCAGCAGGTTCTCGATCCCCATCTTCAAGGTCAGGGTCGACGACGGGCAGCCCGCGCAAGAGCCCTGCATGTGAAGATAGACGATCCCCCGCTCGAACCCGTGGAAGGTGATATCGCCCCCGTCCTGCGCCACGGCCGGGCGGACGCGGGTGTCGAGCAATTCCTTGATCTGCGCCACGATGGGTGCATCCTCGCCATGATGTTCCGCATGGCCCCCGGCGGCGGCGGCGGCCCCGGCGATGGCGGGCTGGCCCGACTGGAAATGCTCCATCACCGCGCCAAGGATCGCGGGCTTGATGTGATCCCACTGGACGTCATCGGCCTTGGTCACCGTCACGAAATCCGACCCGAGGAAGACGCCCGTCACGCCGCCCACCGCAAAGATGCGCTGCGCCAGGGGCGACGCATCGGCGGCCGAGGCCGAAGGAAAATCGGCCGTGCCCATGTCGAGCACGCTTTGCCCGGGCAGGAACTTCAGCGTGGCGGGGTTGGGCGTCGATTCCGTCTGGATGAACATGTGGCAACCTTTCCTGTCGCCCTCCCGATATGAGACCCGGGCAGGTTCGAGTCAAGGATTGGAACGATTCTAAACCGTCGCCTCACTCGTCCTCGACCGATCCCCGCGTCGCCTTGACGGCCGCGCGGATGCGCTTGCCCTCAACCCCCCGCCGGACCGACCCGGCGGTAGGCCGGGTCGCCACCCGCCGCCTTGGCGCGACAAGGGATGCACGGATCAGATCGGCCAGCCTGTCGCGTGCGATCTCGCGGTTGCGGGCCTGGCTGCGGGTATCCTGGACCTGGATCACGATGGCCCCGTCCTTTGTCCAGCGGCTACCTGCCAGCCGTTTCAGCCGTGCCTTGACCGGGGCCGTCAGATGGGGCGAGCGTTCGGCCTCGAACCGCAGTTCGACCGCGGTCGAGACCTTGTTGACATTCTGCCCCCCCGGCCCCGAGGCACGCAGGAAGCTTTCGGTCAGTTCCCAGTCGGCGATGGTGATGTGGTCGTCGATGCGCAGCATGGCCCCTCGCTGCAGCGCTCATGCCATGACAGAGGACCGAACGGAAAGGGCCGTCCCATGGGACGGCCCTCCGAAAGTTCAGGAGGTGGGGTCGGTTAGACGCATCCACCGGAAGGGTTCACAGCCAAGGGCTGCCTCAGCTGATGACACCCCCGGCTGTCCCGACGCACTTCTCCAATCTCTTTCTCGACACTGGATCACCTCCTTTCCTAGGGTTGCTGTTATCCTCAAGGTGACACGGATTTTGTGTTTGTCAAAACAAAATCCACTACACCTGTCCTCAAATCGCGGATTGCGCCTTTTGCCCAATAATCAGGCGGAACGGGATCAGTGCGATCAGGGCGACGGCAAGCTTGACACCCCAGTCCGCCACGGCAAGCGTTACCCAGAGGGGCATCTCGGCCCCGAAGGTCAGGAACGGGGCGGGATCCTGGGCCCAGGCGATGGCCTCGTCCGCGGCGGGACCGAACAGGGTGATGCTTGCCGAAAAGGCGATGGTGAAGAACAGGGCCGTGTCCACCGTCGATCCGATCAGGGTCGAGGCCAGCGGCGCCCGCCACCACGCGCCGTCCCGGAACCGGTCAAAGATCGCAGCGTCCAGAAGCTGTGCCACGAGGAAAGCCGTCGCCGACCCCACAGCCACCCGAAGCGCCACGGCGGGGCCATGTTCCAGCATGATCTGAGTCCCGATCAGCGAGCAGACGATCCCCACGACAAAGCCTGCAAGAACCACCTTGCGGGCCGCCAGCTTGCCATAGAAGCGATTGGTCAGGTCGTTGACCAGAAAGGCCAGCGGATAGGTGAAGGCGCCCCAGGTCAGCAATCCGTCAAGGATCAGGAACTGCACGAGGATGTTCGAAGCCACGACGACAGCGGCCATGGCAAGGATGCCGGGAAGAAGGATCATGATCTGGTGTCCGTTTTGACAAGGGTGCGGCGACTTGGCCGCTGGGGTATCCCGGCGGCGGCTCCCCTTAGGCCCGCGCTTCGGCGCCGTCAATCGGGCAGCAGGTATTCGGCGATCAGGTTGCGCTGAAACGGGTTGAAGTTGTTGTCCGCGATCAGCGTCATGCGCAGGTCACCCGCCTCGCCCCAGATCGAGATGCCCTCCATGTTGTCCAGAAGGCCCAGCGGCGTCTCGAGCAGGACCACCTCGTCGCTGCCGTCCAGCGCGAAGCGGCGGACGCGGCTGCGGAAGCCGAGGCCGAGGAAATCCCGCTCAAGGACATAGATCCGGCCATCCGGGCCGATATCCGCCCCGGTCACAAGGAACCTGCCACGCCGGGGCAGCGTGAAGGGAATGTCCCACTCCTCGCCCCGAAAGCGATAGACGGGAAAGGGGGTGTCCGACGGGCCGAGGGGACGTTCGGGGATGGCGTAGAGCGCGCCGTCCGGGCCGATCGCAAGGGCTTCGAGCGATTCATTGCTGCGCAACCGCTCGAAGTCGGGATGCGACGGCAGAAGCACAGGCTCACCATCGACGCCCATCTGGCGGCGGACGCGGGTCAGCCCCTCGAAGGCGATGTAGAACGTGCCGTCAGGGGCGACGGCCAGCCCCTCGCTGTCGGCGCGGGGCCGGCGCAGGGGATTGCCGTCGACATCCAGAAGCCGATGCCGGGGCCCGTCCTCGATCCCGACAATCGCGCCGGCGGCATCGCGCAGGAACCGGCCCTCGAACATGAATGTCCGGTCGGTCAGGGCGATGAAATCGCCCCCGTCCGCAGCCACCTCGATGGCCGAGAACCCGCCGAAATGGTCGTCCGACCTGCGCCAGATGAACATCCCCAGCAGTTCGACCCCGGCGTCCACACGGGTCGGAGCGGTGTCGGTGGATCCCGAAAGCGCATCCTGAGGCTGGGCCGAAAGCGTTGAGGCAGCGGCCAGCAAGGCCGCCAGGAGAACGTGACGCATGCCGGTCAGTTGCTGTTCAGAACGTCAAGGCACTGGCCGGGCAGGTTCGCCATGGTCAGGTCGCGCCGGGGCGCTGGCGGTCGGGCATTCGGGTCGGGCGGCGGCGGGTTGAGGATGTTGTTCACCCATGCCTGCGCATCGTCGCAGCCATCGCCCGGCGGGATCGGATCCTGCGCCTCGCAGGCGCCGGCACCGGCGGGACAGTTCAGCCGGACGTGGAAATGGTAGTTATGCCCGAACCACGGTCGCACCTTGTTCAGCCAGGACCGGTCGCCGGTCGCATTGCGGCACATCTCGACCTTGGCGCCGGGGAAGATGAAGATCCGGTTCACCCGCGGATCCGATGCAGCGGCGCGGATGATCGCCTCGTGCTGGGGTGTCCAGCTTGCGTTCACATGGGCCCCGCTGGTGCGGTCCATCCGGATCGACGAGATGTTCTCGCGCTCTTGCCGGGTCAGGTTCAGCCGGTCGGGCGGCAGAAGCCAGATGTCGATATCGAGGCCGGTCTGGTGGCTTGCATGCCCCGTCAGCATCGGACCGCCCCGCGGCTGGCTGATGTCGCCGACGTAAAGCCCGGCCCAGCCCGGCTGGGTGGCGGCGAAGCGCGACAGGTCCTGCACGAACGAGATCGCCTGCGGCTGGCCCCAGTTGCGGTTCCGCGACAGGCGCATCGCCTGCCATGTCGGCCCCGTCTCGGCCAGTTCGACAGCCCCCGCCTGACACCCGCGCGAAAAGCCGCCGATCGGGGCCGGGGCTTGCGCCGAAGGCACCGGAACGGCCCCGAAAAGCGTCTTGGCGATGCGGAAATCGTTGCTGTTCTGAGTCGAGAACCGCTCGGCCGAGGGGGAACTCAGGCCGGGGCGCGGGGCGGGCCTGTCCTGCTGGCAGGCGGCCAGAAGGCCGCCCATTCCAAGCATCAGCGCGATTGTGGCAAGGCGACGACCCATTCGCTCCTGTCTCCGTTACTATCCACGAAGCGTAACAGGAAAAGGCCGATCAGGAAAAGGCCGATGACCGGCAGAAACCCCAGCCGGTTCGAATTCGTGATCCAGGTGAACAGCCCGATCAGCATCGGAGCCAGAAAGGCTGTCGCCTTGCCCGACAGCGCGAACAGGCCGAAAGCCTCGGCCGGGCGGTCGGGATGGCTGTGGCGCACCATCATCGTGCGCGAGGCCGAATAGATCGACCCGCCCGCCCCGCCGATGGCCGCGCCGCAGATGTAGAAGACGATATCGGGCAGGTTCGATCCTTCCGGGATGGGAAAGCCGAAGAAGCTGGTCCGCGACATGCCGATGATGATCGTGCAGACGGTGATCAGCGTCCAGATCGACACGAGGATCACGGGTTTCGGCCCATATCGCGCATCGAACAACCCGCCCATCCATGTGAGCACCGCCGCCGAGACCGCCCCCACCACACCGAAGACGCCGACCTGGATGATCGACCATTGCAGGACCAGCGTCGCATAGACGCCGCCGAAG
Organism: Rubellimicrobium sp.; assembly: GCA_020832515.1. Lineage (GTDB taxonomy): Bacteria > Pseudomonadota > Alphaproteobacteria > Rhodobacterales > Rhodobacteraceae > JAFIEN01. The sequence goes on from JAFIEN010000176.1 coordinate 4,491, forward strand.
GCGTAGATCCCGTTCAGCGCATCGCGATAGAGCATCGAGCCCAGAAGGAACGCCCCGAGGCTGCGCCGATGCACAAGCGATCTCAGCGTCGCCATCAACTCGGTCCAGACCTGCCGGGGGCTGACCCTGCGGCGGGGCGGCTCGGTCCCGTCGGGAACCCAGAGGAAGAAGGGGATGATGAAGACCGCATACCAGATCGCGATGAACGGCCCGACAAAGCGGGTGCCCTCGCGCGCGTCGGGGTCAAGGCCGAAGGCGGGTGGGTTGCCCAGAAGCGTCACGCCCTGATCGTTCTCGGCCAGAAACAGCAGCATCAGGACCAGCGACAGCACGCCCCCCCAATAGCCGAAGGCCGCGCCAGAGCCGGAGATGCGCCCGACCGTCCTTTCGTTGCCCAGCGAGGGCAGGATCGCGTTCGAAACGTTCAGCGCCGATTCCCCTGCGATGAAACCAAGCGAGAAGGCCAGCAGGACGGGCACCAGAAGCGCGCCGTCGGGGCCAAGGAACCAAAGCGACGAGGCGCACAGCACCAGCACCACGGAAAAGACCGCGATCCACGGCATCTTGCGCCCCGAGGCATCGGCCCAGGCCCCCACGAAGGGCGCGGTGAAGGCGATGACCAGGCCCGAAAGCGCCTGCCCCAGCGACCACAGGCTTTGCGCCTGCGCATCGGCCGTGGCGGTGTCGACCCCCAGACCGGCGTAATACCTTGTGGCAACGGCGGCGAAATATGGGCCGAAGACGAAGGTCAGGCCCAGCGTCGCATAGGGCTGTTGCGCCCAGTCGAAGAACATCCAGCCCCAGATGCGTCGTTTCTGGCTTACCATTCACCCACCCCCTGACTCGCCCCGATCTAAAGCCGCAACGCGCCCTTCTGACAAGCGCCTCAGCCTGCCCTTTCGGGGGGCCATGGCCGCCGAGCCTCGGCCGCGATCCATGCGGCGATCCATTCGGGCACCGGCGGCGGATCGCTGCCCCGGCCCATCTGCTCAAGAACCTGCGCGGGCGGCACGATGCCCCCGGGCCCCGTCACGGCCATCCGCAGCAGGATATGCGAGGCACAAATGTCGTCTGCCTTCCACATCGCCTGCTCAATATACAGAAACCGCGCATCCCAGGTCACGGCGCGGGTGGTGATCTCGACCCGGTCGAACAGCTTCACCCGCTGCCGGTAGCGCACGCTGACCCCCGCCACGGCGATACCCCAACCCTGCCGGCGCAGCACGATGGCCAACCCCGTGCGCCGCAGCAGCGCGACACGCCCCAGATCATAAAGCGTAAGCGCGCGACCGTTGTTCAGTTCGTGCCATGGATCAAGATCCCAGGGCAGGCAGGTGTGCCGGCCGACATCGACGCCGGTCAGGGCAAGGGTCGGGGCGCGGTGGGCGCGGACCTCTTCAAGGAAGAAACGGAGATAGGGATACATCGCGGCCCTCCTGACCCGGGCGCGACCCTGCGGTCGGTGGTGCCCGAGGTCAAGCAAGACGCCCCGCCCGACCCACCGGGGATTGCCCTTCGGCCTTCATCACCTTACCTCCCTTGCCGACAGGACAAAGGAACGGGCCGGATGACCTCGCTTTTCGAAATTCTCATGCTGATCCTGGGCATCGCCCGCTTCTTTATCCTTGCCCATTTCATCATGAGCTGGCTGGTCAACTTCCAGGTCCTGAACCTGCGCCAACCGCTTGTTGCGCAGATCTGGTTCGGCCTGAACCGGATGCTCGAACCTGTCTACGGCCCGATCCGCCGCATCCTGCCCAGCATGGGCGGGCTTGACCTGTCGCCGCTGGTCGCGCTGATCCTGGTCTATGCGCTCGAGATCGTTCTGAGGAACAACGCGGCGCTGTTCCTCTGACGGCGGGTCGCTGAACGGCAGGGGCGTCGCGCGGTTGCACTGCATCCTTCATATCGGCAGCGAAAAGACCGGCACCACGGCAATCCAGCGTGCAGCCTGGCGCAACAGGGCACTGCTCACAAGTCACGGCCTTGCGCTGAGCGAGGCAGCAGGACGGCTGAACAACCGCAAGTTCGCCGCCTACTTCCAGCCACCCACCACGGAGCGGCTATACGACAAGGGCTTTTACGACGACCACAAACTTGTGACCGAAGCCGACCGGCAGGCCTTCTTTCGGGGCTATGAAGACGAGCTTGCCCGCGAGTTCGACCGGATCGCGCAATCGGGCCGGTCGCTCTTGCTCAGTTCGGAATTCTTCCACTCGCGCCTGACGACGCCCGAGGCGATCGGCGCGATGAAGCATCTGCTTGACCGGCATGCCGACAGCTATCGGGTGATTGTCTACCTGCGCGAACAATCCTCCCTTGCCCGCAGCTTCTATTCGACGCTGATCAAGGGGGGGCGGACCACGGATTTCGCGGAATTCCTGCCCACGGTGCGCCCGGGCGATCCCTATTTCGATCCGGTTGTGGCGTTGCGACCCTGGCGCGAGGTCTTCGGGTCCGAGGCGCTGGAGATCCGTCTGTTCCTGCGTGACCGTCTGAAGGGCGGAGATATCCTGCAGGACTTCTTCGGAATTGTGGCCCCGGACCTAGACACGGCACCCCTTCCGCGCCTGCCCAAGGACGCCAATACGGCACTTGGCGCAGCCGCCCTTGCCATTGGGCGGCGCATCAACGAGGCCTTTCCCCGTTACGACGCGCAGGGCAATATCTGCCCGACGCGGAAGGCGCTCATGGCGGCGCTGATGTCCAGCGAGCTTGCGCAGCTCGGCGGCACGGCCTTTCCCGAGGCAGCGGCGATCCACGCCCTTTTCGACGAGACGAACAGGCGCTTCGCGGCCGAGTACCTTGGCCAGGACGGCAATCCCTTCCCGCCTCCCCCTACGCCGGACAGCCAGCCCATCGACCCGGCCGATCTTGCCGCCCGACTGGACAGCTACACGGCTGCGCAGATGGAGACGCTTCGCAGCCTCCCGGCCCGATGCACCGGACCCGTGACTTCCGGACCGGACCCCGACAGACATACATCCGTCGAACCGGTCGCCGAAACGGCCTCTCCGCCTGCCGCGTCTCTGCCCGGGGGACTTGTTAACCGATTCGCCCGTCTTGTAGGGTGGCGCCAATCGACAGGCAAAGGCCACGGGCAGGGGCATGGACAGGACACGGATCCTTCGTGACGTTTTCGGATTCGACGCCTTCCGCCCCGGGCAGGAAGAGATCGTCGAAGCCGTCGCCGCAGGCCGCAACACGCTGGCCATCATGCCCACTGGCGGTGGCAAATCCCTTTGTTTCCAGTTGCCTGCGCTTCTGCGCGACGGGATCACCATCGTCATCTCGCCGCTCATCGCGCTCATGCGTGACCAGGTGCGCGGCCTGCGCGAGGCGGGGGTCGAGGCGCATGCCCTGACCTCGGGCAACACGACCGAGGAAACGGATGCGGTCTGGGCAGCGATGGAGGCGGGGCGGCTGAAGCTCCTCTACATGGCGCCCGAACGCCTTGCCGCGGGCGGCGTGCCGCAGATGCTGGCGCGCGCGGGCGTGACGCTGATCGCCGTGGACGAGGCGCATTGCGTCAGCCAGTGGGGCCACGACTTCCGCCCCGACTACCTGCGCATCGGCGATTTGCGCCGCGCGCTGGGCGTGCCGCTGGCGGCCTTCACCGCGACGGCCGATGCCGAAACCCGGGCCGAGATCGTCGAGAAGCTGTTCGACGGCCAGCCCCCCGCCACCTTCCTGCGCGGCTTCGACCGGCCCAACATTCACCTTGCCTTCGCCGCCAAGGACAGCCCGCGCGACCAGATCCTGCGCTTTGCCGCCGCGCGCAAGGGCCAGTCCGGCATCGTCTATTGCGGCACCCGTGCCAAGACCGAAGTTCTGGCCCAGGCGCTGCGCGAGGCCGGCCACAGCGCGCTGCACTACCACGGCGGGATGGAGGCCGAGGACCGCCGCATCGCGGAAGCCCGCTTCCAGCGCGAGGACGGGCTGATCGTCGCTGCGACCGTGGCCTTCGGCATGGGGATCGACAAGCCCGACATCCGCTGGGTCGCCCATGCCGACCTTCCCAAGTCGAGCGAGGCCTATTATCAGGACAGAGGCCGCGCCGGC
>JAFIEN010000177.1 GCA_020832515.1 Rubellimicrobium sp.
ATCATGGGTGGGGTGCTCTAGGCCGGGATGGGGGCGCTGATGGACCGATTCGCCTTCATCGGGTATGTGCGGGGCAAGGGCCTCTTGCTGGCGTTGGAACTGGTCGCCGACCGCGAGACGAAAGCGCCTCTGCCGCCCGCGATGAAAGCCTTCGACCGGCTGACCGAGGCGGCCTATGCGCGCGGCCTGATCATCTATTCGCGCCGGTCGCGGGGCGGCCATTCGGGCGATCATGTGGTGGTCGCACCGCCGATGATCGTGACGGCCGATCAGGTGGACGACATCCTTGGCCGCCTGACCGAGGCGCTGGCGGCCTTCGCGTCCGAGACCGGGCTGGAGTAACGGGCCATGAGCAAGATCATCATCACCTGCGCCATCACCGGGGCGATCCACGTCCCCTCGCAATCGCCCCATTTGCCCGTCACGCCCGACCAGATCGCCGATCAGGCGATCGAGGCCGCCGGGGCCGGGGCCACGATCCTGCACCTGCATGCCCGCAGGCCCGCGGACGGCCACCCCTCGGCCGATCCCGACCACTGGGCCGCCTTCCTGCCGCGCATCCATGCGGGCTGCGATGCCGTGGTCAACATGACGACCGGCGGCTCGGCCATCATGACGCTGGACCAGCGCCTTGCCGCCCCCCGCCGCTTTGCGCCCGAGATGTGCAGCCTGAACATGGGCACGATGAACTTCGCCCTTTACCCGATGATCGGCCGGATCACCGACTGGAAGCACGACTGGGAACGGCCCTTCCTCGAAGCGACCGACGACCTTGTCTTCAAGAACACCCCCCGCGACATCGCCACCGTCCTGCACGAGATGGGCACCCTCCGCGGCGCGCGGTTCGAGTTCGAATGCTACGACATCGGCCACCTGACCATGCTGCGCCATTTCATCGACCGGGGCGCAATCCAGCCGCCCTATTTCATCCAGTTCGTCTTCGGCGTCCTGGGCGGCATGGCGGCCGAGCCCGACACGCTGACCCATCTGAAACGCACCGCCGACCGGCTGTTCGGGTCGGACTACCTGTTTTCCGTCCTCGCCGCAGGTCGCGCGCAGGTGCCGATGGCGGCCATGGCCGCCGCGATGGGCGGGCATGTGCGGGTCGGGCTCGAGGATTCGCTGTGGATCGGCAAGGGGCAGCTGGCCCGGTCGAATGCCGAACAGGTCCGCCTGATCCGCGGTATCGTCGAGGGGCTGGGGCGCGAGGTCGCCACGGCCGACGAGGCGCGGGCGATGCTGGGGCTGAAGGGACGGACGGAGGTGGCGTTTTGAGCGATGTGACCCTGCGCCGCGCTGTGGCGGCGGATGTGCCGGGCCTTTACGCCCTTCTGGTCGAGAATGCCGAGAATGACGGCGGCATCATCCGGGGCGGCGAGGATGCGCTGTTGCGCTGGGGCTTTGGCGCGCAGCCGATGTTCCGCGTGGTCCTGGCCGAGGCGGGCGGCGAGGCGCAGGGCCTGTGCATGGCCTTCCCGGAATATTCCAGCTGGCGCGGCCGGGTCGGCATCTTCGTGCAGGACCTGTACCTGCGCCCCCACCTGCGCGGCCGGGGCCTTGGCCGCGCGCTTCTGGCCCAGACGGTCCGCGCCTGCGCCGACTGGGAGCCCGCCTTCGTCACCCTGATCGTCCACCACCACAACACGGCGGCCCAGGCGTTCTATGCCGCGCAGGGGTTCGGCTTGCGGGAGCGGGCGGATCTGCTGGTGCTGGAGGGGGCGGGGTTGGAGGGGTTGGTGGGGTAGGGGTTCCGGGTTTCTTGTGAGTGCACGTCCGTTGGTTTCGGGCCAGAGCAGACGATCGTTCGACGAAAATGCTGCAAAGCCGCGTTCCCCGAAGCGGTCATTGGTAGGATATGTAGCGAGAAGCTGCCTCTATCATCTCAGGAGCGGAACAAAGCGGCCATTTGGCATGGCAAGCTGCAGATGCGAACGCTCTAGCGTGACACGAAAAACGTTCATCGGAAGGCTGAGCAGAAATTTCTCTTGCCGCATGTCACCAGACAACCCTGCATTTGTTCTGGGTCAGGTAGACGACGCCAGCCAACGCATGGCGGTGCGGCGCTTGCTGAGAGATAGAAGTGCCGGCAAAAACCCTCGAAAGTGGCAGCGATTCTCCCTATCTGGAGCCGGATATCGGGAATATCGACAAGGGAGAGGCGATGACAGTCATCATGGGCGCGACATTTCGGGGAGGCGCGGCAGTAGCGGCCGACAGTCTGCGCCACAACGCCATCGACTTGAGGAATGCTGGCAACGCCGATAAAACCGTCACTATAAACTGTCGGACGGTGGCGGCGAAAGCCGGCTACGGACCTGATGCCGACGGCATATGGAAGACACTCAGCGAAACCGGCATCGACGATGTCGGCCCCGCTGAGATTTCGCGCCGCCTGAGGACCATCGGAACAACCGTTTATGCACAGTGCCTCCAGAAGGCGAGAGCATTGGACGTCGATGATCCGGGGATTTACCTTTTTGTGGCGGGGACCGAACTAGATGGGCGGCCGGCTCTGCATTGGCTTAACTTTAAGCTTCAGGACTTTGGCCACACCAACAATGTCGGCTGCTCGCTCGCCTTTGCTTCCCGCCCAGAAGCTAATGCGAATGCTCTCAATCACGCAGCACGACTCGTGCGCAATACCGAGGCCGGAGCCTCAATGCAGCTTGACACCTGGGCACGTGATCTGGTGGCTGATGAGCAGAAATACGCGCGCCACGCTATCGGTTTCCCCGTTAATCTCCGTGCTGTCAGGGCTGACGGCGTCATGGATCTGACACTCTCTGAAGGTGAGCCGGAGAATCGAGCGGCTGCGGTCTGGATGGACTAGGAGCCGAGGTGGTTGGCTGGAGAACATTGTGTAATCGGCTCTGTGTGCCAACCGGAAGTGGCGCCTAACCGCCTGATGGGCTGTGACGGTCGTAACCTTCGCTGCGACGCGCATGAACGGCTGCTATCGCCGATTGCCGCGACTGCAATGCCGCGCCCTCACCGGCCGCTCCCCGCCCAATCCACCCCCTACCCAACCCGCCTCACCCTTACCCACCCCGCCGTCATCTCCCCCTCCGCCCGGTCGAACCGCAGGAAGGCGATCCCCCGGCCGCCCGCGTTCGTGAACAGCATCCCCGCCTCGCGCTCGCCCGCCATGAGGGGGGTGCCGGGCGCCGCCTCGCCCTCCACCTCGACCGCGGCAAGGCCCTTGCGCAACTCGGTCTTGTGTTTCATCCGGGCCGTCACCTCCTGCCCGACGTAACAGCCCTTGCGGAAATCCACGCCGTTCAGCCGCTCGAACCCGGCCTCGAGGATATAGGTCTCGGGCCCCAGCTCCACCCCCGTTTCGGGGATGACATGCGCCACCCGCAGCGCGTCCCAATCCGTCGCGTCGCTTTGGTCCGTCGGGCCATACAGCCGCCAGCCCAGCGCCGGGTGGCGCGGGTCGGGCAGCGCGCCGTCGGGGGCCGGCCCCGTCCCGCGCGAGACGATCACGTCGGTTTCCGCGATGCCCACGGCGGCGCGCAGGCGGTACATCGCCAGGCGCTGCGCCAGCATCGGGGCAAGGCTGTCGTCCACGTCGATCAGCAGGCGGTCGGGCTGGCCGATGATGAAGAAATCCGCCAGATACTTGCCCTGTGGCGTCAGAAGCGCGGCATAGACGATGCCGCCATCGTGCGCTTTACGCACATCGTTGGAGACCAGCCCCTGCAGGAAGCCTTCCCGATCCGCGCCCGTGATTTCCAGAACCTTGCGTCCCATCATTCCTACCCCGCGTCCCTGAATTGCATCCGCTCCAGCTCGGCATAGATCCCGCCGCGCGCCAGAAGCTCGTCATGGCGGCCCTGATCCACGACCCGTCCCGCCTCCATCACCACGATACTGTCGGCCTCGCGCACGGTCGCCAGCCTGTGCGCGATCACCAGCACCGTGCGCCCCCGCGAGAGCCGCGCAACCGCCTCTTGCACCAGCGCCTCGGAGCGCAGGTCAAGCGCGCTCGTCGCCTCGTCCAGAAGCAGGACCGGCGTGTCGCGCAGAAGTGCCCGCGCGATGGCGACCCGCTGACGCTGGCCCCCGGACAGGGCCGACCCGCGGGGGCCTGCCGGGCTGTCGAGGCCAAGGGGAAGCTGCGGCAGGAAATCGGCCACATGCGCGGCCTCGACGGCCGCCATCAGGCGGTCGTCGGAAATGTCGGTGCGGCCAAGCAGGATGTTCTCGCGGATCGTTTCGTCGAACAGGACCGCCTCTTGCGTGACCACGCTGAACATCGCGCGCAGGTCCGGCAGGGCCATGTCGGTGACGGGAACACCGCCCAGCGTGACGCTGCCCGATTGCGGATCGACCAGCCGGGTCAGCACCTTGAACACGGTGCTTTTCCCCGCGCCAGAGGCACCCACCAGCGCGGTCATCCGCCCGGCCTCGGCCGTCAGCGTCGCGCCGCGCAGGACGGGGGTGTCGTCATAGGCCAGATGCACCTCGGCAAGTTCGATCCGGGGCGGGCCCTGTGGCGCGGGCGCGGGCCGGGCGGGGCTGGTGACGCTGGGGGTTGCGGCGAAGATGGCCTGCATCCGCTCGATGCTGGCGGCGGCGGATTGCCAGAGGCCGGTGATGTTGCCCAGCCGGCGCAGCGGCTCGAAGGCAAGCGACATGGCGGTGAAGAAGGCCATGAACTGACCCACGGTCTTGTTGCCCGCGATGATCTCGGCCCCGCCGTAGAACAGGACGGCAAGGAAGCCGAGGCCCGTCATCACATCGATCAGCGAGGGGATCGCGGCCTGTCCGGCGGCGGCGCGGGTCTCGGTCCTGACGCGGTCGCGGATCAGGGCCTTGTAGCGGGCGGATTGATAGGCTTCGAGCGCGTTCAGCTTGACGGTTTCCAGCCCGTGAAACACCTCGTCGAGGCGCGTGGACATTTTCGCCGCCACCTCGCGCGCCTGCCGGGCGCGGCGGCGGACATAGCGCTGGGCAAACAGGGCGGGGGTGACCAGAACGGGAATGCCCAGAAGCGCGATCAGCGTCCAGCGCCAGTCGACCGAAAGGGCCACAGCGAAGAGCGCGATGACCGAGACGACGTCGCGCCCGATGCCGGTGATGATGCCTGCCCAGATCTTGTTGATCGCGGCCACGTCGCCCTGCACACGTTCGATCAGGTATCCCGGCGGGTTGTCCTGATGGAACCGCCCGTCCAGCCGCATCAGATGCGCCAGGAGATCGCCGCGCAGGGCGGCCGCGGTCACCTCGCTGATCCGGGTGAGGAGGACGCGGTGCCCGAAGGACGTCGCGGCCCGGACGAGGAAGATCGCAAGGACCGCAAGGCCCACCGTCCACAGCGCCTCGACCCGTCCTTCGACGAAGATGCCGTCGAACATCGGCTGCATCATCGCGGCGAACAGGGCAAGGCTGCTCCCCTCGAATGCCATGAGGACCATTGCCACGGCCAGAAGCCGCCAATGCGGGGCAAGGTAGCCGCGCCAGAGCCAGCGCAGCAGGTGGGGGGGCGGGGCCTTGGTCATGCCCGCGTCGCGCCCCCGCTGCCCTGGCCTGTCTGCGACATGTCTCATCCTTGCGCCCGGCTTGCTGTGGGCCTCTGCGATCTATGGCCCGCGGTGCCCAAGGGCAAGCGTGGCGGGATTGACGTCGCCGGGCAAGGGTCTAGGGTCACGCGGCCCCGGACGGGGGTTTTCCTCAGGACCGGACAGACCATGCTTGCCAACGGAACCCGCTATCTTGCCATCCCCGGACCTTCGGTGTCACCCGACCGGGTGTTGAACGCGATGCACCGGACGGCGCCCAACATCTATGCGGGCGCGTTGCACGAGATGACCGAAAGCCTGATCCCCGATCTTTGCGCGGTGGCCCGCACTAGGGGGCATGCGGCGATCTACATCGGCAACGGCCACGCGGCATGGGAGGCGGCGCTGGCCAATGTCGCGGCGCGGGGGGACCGGATGCTCGTGCTGGCGACGGGCCGGTTCGGCCATGGCTGGGCCGAGGTCGGCCGCAGGCTGGGGCTTGAGATCGAGGTGATGGACTTCGGCCAGACCGCCGACATCGGGATGGAGCGGGTGGCCGAGCGCCTTGCCGTCGACCGCGGGCACGAGATCAGGGCCGTTCTGGCGGTGCATGTCGATACATCGTCCAGTGTAAGGAACGATATTGCCGGGCTGCGGGCCACGATGGATGCGTCGGGGCATCCGGCGCTTCTGATGGCGGATTGCATCGCCTCGCTGGGCTGCGACCGGTTCGAGATGGACGCATGGGGCGTCGACGTGATGGTCGCGGCCAGCCAGAAAGGGTTGATGGTGCCGCCCGGGCTGGGCTTCGTCTTCTTCAACGACAAGGCCGACCGGGCGCGGGAGCGGGCCGATCTGGCCAGCGGGTATTGGGACTGGCGCCCCCGCGCGAATCCGGAGGAATACTACCAGTATTTTGGCGGCACCGCGCCCACGCATCACCTTTACGGCCTGCGCGCTGCGCTCGACATGATCCACGAGGAAGGGATCGAGGCGGTCTGGAAGCGGCATGAGGTGCTGGCGGGGGCGGTCTGGGCTGCGGCCGATGCCTGGGAGACGGAAGGACCGCTCCGGCTCAACATCGCCGATCCGGGCAAGCGGTCCTGTGCGGTGACCGCGGCGGGGCTGGACGCGGGGCAGGCCGATGCGCTCCGCGACTGGTGCGAGCGGGTGGCGGGGGTCACGCTGGGCGTGGGGCTGGGGCGCGAACCCGCCTCGGCCTGGTTCAGGATCGGGCATATGGGGCATGTGAACGCCCATATGGTGCTCGGCACGCTCGCTGTGATCGAGGCGGGGCTGCTCGCGCTGGGCATCCCGCACGGGACGGGGGGCACCGCGGCCGCGGCGCGGATCGTTGCGATGGCCGCCCGCTAGGGACCGAAAAATTTTGCCAAATTTTTCGGTCGCAGGAATTTGGACAAATTCCTGCCTGCCCCGGTCGATTCGTGAAGCGTTACCCCGGTCCGAAGCTTTCGCGGTAGAAGCGCAGCCAGTTGTCGCCCATCACGCGGTCCACGATCCCGGCCGCCAGCCCGGCCCGCGCCAGCCCGTCACGGATCCGCCCGAAATCGAGATTGCCCCCGAACCACGCCGGCATCGGCGGAAAACCCGGCATCGCGGCCGAGCCTTCACCGAACTCGGGGCCCCTGGTCCAGCGGCCCCGGCGCATCCAGTCCACCACGCTGTCGGGCTGGTCCTGACAGAGATCGGACCCGATCCCTACATGATCCGCCCCGTATCGCGACACGCATTCCGCCGCCATGGAAGCGAAATCCCCAAGCGTGCAGTCCGAGCCAGCCGCCAGATGATGCGGATAAAGCGACAGGCCCAGCATGCCCCCTTTCGCCACGAGCGCGCGCAGCACCTCGTCCGACTTGTTGCGCAGCGCCCGGTGCCACCAGGCGGGGTTTGCGTGGCTGATCGTCACCGGCCGGCGCGAGGCCGAAATCGCCTCGAGCGACGAACGTTCGGCCGTGTGGCTGAGGTCGATCACCAGCCCGACGCGGTTCATCTCGGCCACGGCCTCGCGTCCGAAGCGGGTCAGGCCGGGATCCTCGGCCTCGTAGCAGCCGGTCGCCAGAAGCGACTGGTTGTTGTAGCTCAGCTGCATCAGGCGAATGCCCAGCTGGTGCAGGATCTCGATCAGGCCGAGGTCGTCCTCGATCGGCGTGCAGGTCTGCAGTCCCAGCACGATCGCGGTCCGGCCCGAGGCCCGCGCTGCGAGGATGTCCTCGGCGCTGGTGGCGCGGGCGATCATGTCGGCATGATCTGCGAAGCGGCGGTTCCATTCCTGCAGGCGGTAGACCATCTCTCGAAAGGTTTCGTGATAGGCGACGGTTGCATGGACGCAATCCACGCCGCCCGCCCGCATCTCGGCGAAGATGCGGGGCGACCAGTTGGCATATTGCAATCCGTCGATGACAAGACCCATTGCCAAAGCCTAACGCCCGGCCATCCGCCCCGCCAGTGGCAACCGCCCCCCCCCGGGCGCCCGGGCTGCCCGACAGCCACGACGCGCATGGACCGCAAGTAACTTGCAACCAGCCGGCGGACCGGGATCCACCATTTCCCCGGCCATTCCCTTGCGCTATCAAGGGCACTCGGGGTGGCCGACAGGCGGCGCACCCCGTGCGATCCAAACCGACCCGGGGGATGTCCTGCCCGTGATGCCAGACTTGCGTTCGCTTCTTCTCTGCATCGGCGTCGGTCTGGCTGCCGCGTCCGTCTCGGCCCAGGAGGTGACGTTCGAGCTTGCAGAGGGCTCGGACGGGCTGCGGCGGGCCTTGCGCGCCAATTCCCTGACACTCGATCTGCGCAGAAACGAAGAGCTGAATTCGCCGCAGGATTACGTGGCGGCCGCGCGGGCGGATTATCGCCGGTTGCTGACCGGGCTATATGCGCAGGGCTATTACAGCGGGACGATCTCGATCCGGATCGACGGGCGCGAGGCGGCGGATATCCAGCCGCTCGATGCCCCCGCCCGGATCGACGCG
>JAFIEN010000178.1 GCA_020832515.1 Rubellimicrobium sp.
TTCATCCGGTGCGATCAGCCCCGCGCGCGCGCCGCCTTCGATGGCCATGTTGCAGACGGTCATGCGGCCTTCCATCGACAGATCCCGGATCGCCTCGCCGCAATATTCGATGACGTAGCCCGTACCGCCCGCCGTGCCGGTGACGCCGATCACCGACAGGGTGATGTCCTTGGCCGTCACACCGGGCGCGAGGCGCCCCGTGATCTCGACCTTCATGTTCTTCGACTTCTTCTGGATCAGCGTCTGGGTGGCCAGCACATGTTCCACCTCGGAGGTGCCGATCCCATGCGCCAGCGCACCGAAGGCACCATGCGTGGCGGTGTGGCTGTCGCCGCAGACAACGGTCATGCCTGGCAGGGTCCAGCCCTGTTCGGGGCCGACGATATGCACGATGCCCTGCCGGATGTCGGAGACGGGGTAGTAATGGATGCCGAAATCCCTGGCATTCCTGTCCAGCGCCTCGACCTGGATGCGGCTTTCGTCATTGTCGATATGCACGTCCCGGCCAGCTGTCGTGGGCACGTTGTGATCAGGCACCGCGATCGTCTTGTCCGGCGCGCGCACCTTGCGTCCGGTCATGCGCAGCCCCTCAAAGGCCTGGGGGCTGGTCACCTCATGCACAAGGTGGCGGTCGATATAGAGCAGGCAGGTGCCGTCTTCTGCCTCATGGGCGACATGGGCATCCCAGATCTTGTCATAGAGCGTCTTGGGGGACATGTGTCCTCTCCCTTGGTAACTGCAGTGCATTCGAACGATGGGAAGGGCCCGTCAAAGTCGGGCAAGAACGGTGCGGATCGCCCCGTGAAAGCGCCACGGCAGCCGGGCGCGGTCGTCCATGTCGAAAAAGCGCATCATGGTTGGCGTATCTACGCCCGTTCCAGCATTCAGGCAATACGACCACACGCCCCTGGTCATTGAGATTTCACCTTTGCGATGCTATGTCTGGACAAGGCCCTGCGCCGGGGCCTTGATCGGCGCGCTAGCAGGAGGACTGAGACCTGTCTCTCGATACTGTCGCGGCACGAGCCGCGCCCCCCGATGCGCTGCACATGGCGACATCGCACCCGGTCACCAGCGACGGGATCCTGTCTGCGGTGATCGCTTCTCTGGAAGACGACAAGGCCGAGGATATCGTGCAGATCGACCTGCGCGGGCGCTCTTCCATGGGCGACTGGATGGTCATCGCCTCGGGCCGGTCCAGCCGTCAGGTGGCGGCGATCGCGGAAAAGCTGACGGACCGGCTGAAGTCCGGCTTCGGCATCAGTTGCCGTATCGAAGGGAAGGAGACCGCCGACTGGGTGCTGATCGACACGGGCGACGTGATCGTCCATGTCTTCCGGCCCGAGGTGCGTGACTTCTACCAGCTGGAAAAGATGTGGATGCCCACCGCATCCGACAGCGCCACCCCGCCGCAAGGCTAGGATGCGCGTCACGATCTGCGCCGTGGGCCGCCTGCGGGCGGGGCCGGAACGTGCGCTTTGTGACGACTACCTGACCCGGTTCGACCGGACGGGGCGCGCGCTGGGCCTTGGCCCGGCCCTGGTCACCGAGGTCGAGGACAAGCGCGGCGGCGGCATGGCGGCGGAAGGCGCGCTACTGGCGCGGGCCCTGCCGGAGCGCGCGGCTTTGTGCGTGCTGGACGAACGCGGGGCACAGCTTTCATCCCCGGACTTCGCGGCATGGCTGGCCGACTTGCGCGATCAGGGGCGCGACGTGGCCTTCGTGATCGGCGGGGCGGACGGGATCGACCAGACATTACGCGACAGGGCCGACAGGGCGCTGTCCCTTGGCACCATGGTGTGGCCGCATCTTCTGGTCCGTGTCATGCTGGCCGAACAGCTTTATCGTGCGGCAAACATCCTTGCGGGAAGCCCCTATCACCGGGCATGAAGGTCCTCAGGGGGGCCCAAGGTGAGACATCCGACGCTCGATAACCGGACGGCCCGGCGCATCTTCCTTGCCCATCATGGTATCGGGACCGCCGCGCCCGCAGATGCCGCCGCAGCGATCCGCGCCCTGGGCTTTGTGCAGGTCGACAGCGTCAACACGGTGGCCCGGGCGCATGACCTTGTCCTGTGGTCCCGATTCTCTCGCTGGCGGCCCGAGATGCTGGGCAGGCTTACCGGGCGCAACCGGCAGGTGTTCGAGCACTGGACCCATGACGCCTCGATCCTGCCCGTCGAACACTTTCCGCACTGGCGGCTGCGCTTTGCCCGAGACGCCGAAAGGCTGGCCGCGCGCTGGCGGCAATGGCAGGGGGACGCCTTCGAGGGGCAGTTCGACACGGTGCTTCGCCGCATCGCAGATCATGGCGAATGCACCAGCGGCGAACTGGCCGAGGGCGGAGCGCGCGGGTCCACCGGCTGGTGGGACTGGCATCCGTCGAAGGCGGCGCTGGAATATCTCTGGCGCGTGGGCGAGGTCTCGGTCGTCCGGCGCGAGGGGTTCCGCAAGGTCTATGACCTGACCGAACGGGTGATTCCGCCCGAACATCTGAACGCCCGGCCACGGGTCGAGGAAACGGTGGACTGGGCCTGCAATGCCGCGCTTGACCGGCTGGGCTTTGCGACGCCGAAGCAGCTTGCCGCCTTCTGGGATCTGGTTACCGCCGAAGAGGCGCGGGGCTGGGCAAAGTCGGCGCTGGCCGAGGGTCGGGTTGTCGAGGTCCTGGTCACGGGGTCGGATGGAACGGGGTCGGATGGAACGGGGCGGCACATTCTGATGCGGCCCGAGGTGCTGGAGGCGGGCCCTGCCCCCGATCCGGGCGGTCGGGTGCGGGTCCTGTCGCCCTTCGACCCGGCGCTGCGCGATCGGGCGCGCGCGGAATGGCTGTTCGGCTTTCACTACCGGATTGAGATCTACGTGCCCGAGCCGCAGCGGAGATATGGCTATTATGTCTTTCCGGTGCTGGAAGGCGACAGGCTGATCGGCCGGATCGACATGAAGGCCGATCGCGCGTCAGGGGTTCTGGCTGTGCGTGCCTTCTGGCCCGAGGCAGGGGTCGCCATGGGCAGCGGGCGACGCGGGCGGATCGGCGCGGAACTGGGGCGGGTGGCACGGCTGGCCGGCTGCCGCGACATTACCGGTTGGAACGGATAAGCACGGCAAAGGCCACCACGAGACGCGTCCGGGCGCAAGGACCGTGCCCACCCTTCAGGTGATGGTCCTAGCCGGGGATCAGTTCAGCAGACCTGCATGGACCATCGCCGCACGGATCGCCTCTTTCGTGCCGTTGGTCAGCCCCACCAGCGGCGAGCGGACCGCGTCCGAGGCAAGCCCCAGAAGCGACAGGCCGTATTTCGCCCCGCAGACGCCGGGCTCCATGAAAATCGCCTCGTGCAGCGGCATCAGGCGGTCCTGATAGCCAAGCGCCGTGCGATAGTCGCCCGCCAATGTCGCCTCCTGAAACGCCGCGCAAAGCGCAGGCGCCACATTCGCCGTGACCGAGATGCAACCCACCCCGCCATGCGCGTTGAAGCCCAGCGCCGTGGCATCCTCGCCCGAAAGCTGAATGAAATCGGTGCCGCAGGTGATGCGTGTCTTGGGCACCCGGCTCAGGTCGCCGGTCGCGTCCTTGACGCCCACGATCATCGGATGCCTTGCAAGTTCCCCCATGGTCGCGGGCGCCATGTCGACGACGGACCGACCGGGGATGTTGTAGATCACGATGGGCAGGCCACAGTCGGCGGCGGCGGCGAAATGGGCGATCAGGCCGCGTTGCGTGGGCTTGTTGTAATAGGGCGTCACCACCAGTGCGGCATCGGCCCCGGCGGCCTTTGCCGCCTGAACCAGCCGCACCGTCTCGATCGTGTTGTTCGAACCCGCCCCGGCGATCACCGGCACCCTGCCGGCGGCAACCTTGACCACCGTTTCGACCACGGCGTCATGTTCCTCGTGCGACAGGGTGGGGCTTTCGCCCGTCGTGCCGACGGGAACAAGGCCGTGGCTGCCCTGCGCGATCTGCCATTCGACCAGCTTCTCCAGCGTGTCGAAATCCACCTCTCCGTTTGCAAACGGCGTGACCAGGGCGGGCATCGACCCCTGAAGCTTCATCGTGGCGGTCCTCTTGATGGTCCGGGCGGTTGGCCCGGGCGGGCAGGGATGGGAAACGGCCGGACCCTAGTCCCTCTTGCCGGGATTGCCAAGTTTGTGTCTTGCCCCGGGTCCGTCTGCCGATAGGGTGCCGCAGCATCATGATGGACCCTGAACCTTTGCATCGCGCAGCCCGTCTTTCCGCCCTTCTGTTGGCCATCTGCGCCCTGTGGATCATGCCATCCGCACCCGCCCGCGCCGACGAGCGCAGCTTCGCCCCGGCCGCAGTGGCAATGGCGGCGCAGGACTGGGACCTTGCCATCGTGCTGGCCCGCGATGCCGGGCCGGTCGCGCAGGATCTTGTGACCTGGAGCCGTTTGCGTGCAGGTGCCGGCGCCTTTCCCGAATACGTGGCCTTTCTGGAAACCCATGCCCACTGGCCCGGCCTGACCGGCCTGCGCGCCCGGGGCGAGGAATCGATCCCGCCGGGCTTCGATCCCGCGATGGTCGTTGCCTATTTCGATCGCCACCCGCCGCAGACCGGGCAGGGCGCCGTGCGGCTGGCCGAGGCGCTTGGGACGCTTGGCCGCTCTGACGAGGCGCGTGCGGTGCTGGTCGCTGCATGGACGACGCTGGGCCTGACCGACGAAGGTTTCACCGCCTTGATCGCCGCCGCGCCCGATGTGCTGGCCCCCCATCACGCCGCCCGCACCGACGAAATGCTCTGGCGCGGCCGGACCTCTGACGCGACCCGCATGCTGCCCCTGCTGGACCCCGGCCAGCGGGCGCTGGCCGAGGCGCGCATCGCGCTGATCAACAACAGCGCGGACCGGACCGCGAAACTTGCCGCCGTGCCCGCGGCGCTGGCGTCCGACCCCGGCCTTGCCCATGCAAGGTTCGAGCGGCTGGCCCGCAGCGGCGATTACACGGACGCCATCGAGATCCTGTCCGAGCGCTCGACCAGTGCCGATGCCCTTGGCCAGCCGCTGCGCTGGGGCACCTGGCGGGCGATGCTGGCACGCTGGACCATGCGCGAAGGGCGGCCCGATCTGGCCTACCAGCTTGCCAGCCGCCATTTCCTGACCGAGGGCGAACAATTCGCCGATCTCGAATGGCTCGCCGGGTATATCGCGCTGACCTATCTTGACCGCCCGACCGAGGCGCTGGCCCATTTCGCCGCGGTCGACGCCATGGCCTCGGGGCAGATCACCTTGGCCCGCACCGGATACTGGCAGGGGCGCGCGCTTGAGGCGCTGGGCCGGGTCGACGAGGCCGAGGCCGCCTTCGCCCGCGCCGCCCGACATCAGATCGCCTTCTACGGGCTGCTGGCGGCCGAGCGGCTGGGCCTGCCACTCGACCCCCGCCTGATCGGTGACGAGCCGTTCGACTGGCGGGGCGGCACGGTGCCGCAGAACGATCTGGCGCAGGCGATGCTGCTTCTGATCGGTGCGGGCGAACGGGGATCGGCCGTCCTTTTCGTGGGTGCGCTTGCCCGCTCGCTCGACCATGCCGGTGTGGGCCAGCTTGGCGCGCTGCTGGCCGATATGGACGAGCCGTTCTTTCAGGTGCTGGCCGGCAAGGCGGCGGCGGACAGCGGGGTACTGGTGCCGTCGGTCTATTTCCCGCTGCACCCGCTGGCCGACCTCGACCTGCCGGTCGACCCTGCCCTTGCGCTGGCCATCGCGCGCCGGGAAAGCGAGTTCAACCCCGTGGCGGTCAGCCCGGTGGGCGCGCTAGGCCTGATGCAGCTGATGCCCGCGACGGCCGAAGAGGTGGCCCGGTCGCTGGGCCTGACCTACAGCCAGGCGCGGCTGACCACGGACTGGCGGTTCAATGCCACGCTCGGGGCGCGCTATCTGCAGGATCTGGAAGGGATGTTCGGACAATCGCCGGTGCTGGTCGCCGCCGCCTATAACGCGGGACCCAGCCGACCAAGGACATGGATGAGCCAGCGCGGCGATCCGCGCAGGCCCGGACAGGTCATGTCCGGGGATATGGATGTCGTGGACTGGATCGAGCACATCCCCTTCACCGAAACCCGGAACTACGTGATGCGCGTGACGGAATCGATCCCGGCCTATCGCGCGCGCCTGACCGGCGAGGCCGGACCGGTGAACTTTCTCGCGCTGCTGACCGGCGCGCCCCCGCTTGTCCGGCCGGTCGCCCGGCCAGACCCGGACAGGCCCGCAGCCTTGCCCGCCGCCGCATCGCCCGCTGCGACATCGCCTTCCGCCGCACCCCTGCGACCGCAGGCCCGGCCCGGCGGCTGACAGCCCCGAGCGGCAGCGCGCTGCCCCGCCCCTTGCACGGCCGGTTGCCGCCGCCTTAGAACAGGGCAGGGGCGAAGGGGGCAAAATGGGATATCGTGACGTATACGCTGCATGGCAGGCCGATCCGGAAGGTTTCTGGATGCAGGCCGCCGCGGCCATCGACTGGGTCAGGCCGCCCAGCCGCGCCCTGTTCGCCGCGCGGGCTCCGCTTTACGAATGGTTCTCGGACGGCCTCGTCAACACCTGCTGGAACGCGGTCGACCGCCATGTCGCAGCCGGACGGGGCGATCAGGCCGCGATCATCCACGACAGCCCGCTGACCCATTCCACCCGCACCATCACCTATGCCGAGCTGCAGGCCCGCGTGGCCAGCCTTGCCGGCGCGCTGGCCGCGCAGGGCGTGGGCAAGGGCGACCGCGTCCTCATCTACATGCCGATGGTGCCCGAGGCGCTCGAGGCGATGCTGGCCTGCGCGCGGCTGGGGGCGATCCACTCGGTCGTTTTCGGCGGCTTTGCCGCCAACGAACTTGCCGTGCGCATCGACGACGCCACGCCCAGGGCGATCATCGCCGCCTCTTGCGGGTTGGAGCCGGGCCGGGTCGTCCATTACAAACCGCTCCTCGACAGCGCCATCGACATGGCCGCGCACAAACCCGTCTTCTGCGTGATCTTGCAGCGCGAACAGGAGGTGGCGCAACTGACCGAGGGGCGCGACCTTGACTGGCACGCCTTCCAGTATGGCGTGACCCCCGCCGATTGCGTGCCCGTCGAAGGCAACCACCCCGCCTATATCCTATATACCAGCGGCACGACCGGTGCGCCCAAGGGCGTGGTGCGGCCGACGGGCGGGCATCTGGTCGCGCTCGACTGGACGATGGGTGCGATCTACGACATGAAGCCGGGCGAGGTCTTCTGGGCCGCCTCGGATGTGGGCTGGGTCGTGGGCCACAGCTACATCTGCTATGCGCCCCTGATCCACGGCAACACGACCTTGGTGTTCGAGGGCAAGCCCGTCGGCACCCCGGATGCGGGCACCTTCTGGCGGGTGATCGCCGATCACAAGGTCGCCACGCTCTTCACTGCGCCCACCGCCTTTCGCGCGATCAAGCGCGACGACCCCGAAGGGCGGCTGGTCGGCCGATACGACCTGTCGTCGCTGCGTGCGCTGTTCCTGGCCGGTGAACGCGCCGATCCCGACACGATCCGCTGGGCCGAGGAAAAACTGGCCGTCCCCGTGATCGACCACTGGTGGCAGACCGAGACCGGCTACACCATCGCGGGCAACCCGCTGGGGATCGAGATGTTGCCGGTCAAGCCGGGTTCGCCCACCGTGCCGATGCCGGGCTATGACGTGCAGGTTCTGGGCGAGGATGGCCAGCCGCTTGGCCCCGGGCAGCTGGGCGCCATCGCGATCCGCCTGCCGCTGCCGCCGGGCACGCTGCCCACGCTGTGGAATGCCGAGGACCGCTTCGTGAAATCCTACCTGACCACCTTTCCCGGCTGGTACGAGACCGGCGACGCCGGGATGAAGGACGAGGACGGCTATCTCTACATCATGGCCCGCACCGACGACGTGATCAACGTGGCCGGGCACCGCCTGTCGACCGGCGCGATGGAAGAGGTGCTGGCAGGCCATCCCGACGTGGCCGAATGCGCCGTGATCGGCGTGGCGGACGACCTCAAGGGGCAGGTGCCGATGGGGTTCCTGTGCCTGAACAAGGGCTGCACGCGCGACCATGCCGCGATCGTGCGCGAGGTCGTTTCCCGCGTGCGCGGCGAGATCGGACCGGTGGCGGCCTTCAAGCTGGCCGTGGTGGTGGAGCGCCTGCCCAAGACCCGCTCGGGCAAGATCCTGCGCGCGACGATGGCGAAGATCGCGGATGGGCAAGAGTTCAGGATGCCCGCCACGATCGACGATCCCGCCATCCTTGACGAGATTCGCCTCGCCCTGCGGACATTGGGATATGCGCAGGGCTGAGGCACGCCCGTCCTTGGCGCTGTGTCGTCACTGGCCGCTGCGCGCAGGGCGGCTGCGCTGAAAGGTCAGCAGCACGGGCACATCCGCAGGCTGGTCCAGCGCGACATGGCCCCCCTGTCCGCGCTGGACGACCATGGCCCGCTGGCCGGTTGCCCCATGCGCCAGATAGGCCTCATGCCCCACGCCGCGTTTCAGGACGCGG
>JAFIEN010000179.1 GCA_020832515.1 Rubellimicrobium sp.
CTGCCCCCCGTCCGCTGGCGCGGACTCCCCCCGGGATATTTGGAAACAAAAGAAGCAGGAAGCGTGAGAGATGGTCGAGGTGGTGCTGCTTGATGGCGGAATGGGGCAGGAGCTGATCCATCGGGCGGGCGACCGGCCGACGCCGCTCTGGTCGACGCAGGTGATGATGGAACATCCCGGCATGGTGGCGGCGGTGCATGGGGACTATTTCGCCGCCGGAGCGACCATCGCCACCGCCAATACCTATGCGATCCATCGCGACCGGCTGGCGCCCGCGGGGATCGAGGAGAGGTTCGAAGCGCTGCATGCGGCGGCCCTGTCCGAGGCGCGGCAGGCGCGGGATGCCGCCGGGCGGGGGCGGATCGCCGGCAGCATCGGGCCACTGGTCGCCAGCTACCGGCCCGAGGTGCATCCGCCCCATGAGGAGGCCGTGGCGAAATATGCCGAAGTGGCGCGCTTCCTTGCGCCCCATGTCGATCTGATCCTGTGCGAGACGGTGGCGAGTCTGGCCCATGCGCGCGCGGTGCTTGAGGGGGCGAAAGCGGCGGGGTTGCCGGTCTGGCTGGCGGTCACGGTGTCGGACCGGGACGGGGCGGTCCTGCGCTCGGGCGAGGCGGTGGCCGATGTGGCGCGGATCGCGCTGACAGGCGGGGCGGAAGCGGTGCTGGCCAATTGCTCGGCCCCCGAGGCGATGGCGGCAGCGCTGGAGGCGCTGGCGGATGTGGGCCTGTCCTTCGGGGCCTATGCCAATGGCTTTACCCGGATCACCGAGGATTTCCTGAAGGACGAGGCGACCGTCGATGCGCTGACGGCGCGGCGCGACCTGACGCCCGAGGCCTATGCCGCCTTCGCGCTTGACTGGGTCGACCGGGGCGCAACCATCGTGGGGGGCTGTTGCGAGGTGGGCCCGGCCCATATCCGCGCGCTGGCCGGGGCGCTGGTCGCGGCAGGGCACAGGATCGTGTGATGGACCTGCCCGAGACCATGTCGGGTGTCCTGCTGACCGCCCATGGCGGGCCGGAGGTGCTGGTCTGGTCGGAGGCCATTCCCCTGCCCCGACCCCGTCCCGGCGAGGTGCTTGTGCGGGTTCTGGCCGCCGGGGTGAACAATACCGATATCGCCACGCGGCTGGGCTGGTATGCGCCCGAGGTGACAGCCGCCACCGGGGAAGGCGCCACCGGAGAGGCGGGCGGCTATGCCGGGGCCTTGCGGTTTCCCCTGATCCAGGGGGGCGATCTTTGCGGCCGCGTCGTGGCGCTGGGCGACGGGGTCGAGGCCGCCTGGACGGGGCGCCGGGTCACCTGTCAGATCAACCTGCCTGAACCTGCTCCGGGCCATCCGACCGCCTATCGCGCGCTCGGATCCGATCTGGACGGGGCCTTCGCGCAGTTCTGCCGTCTGCCGGTGCGGCATCTGCAGGA
Organism: Rubellimicrobium sp.; assembly: GCA_020832515.1. Classification (GTDB taxonomy): domain Bacteria; phylum Pseudomonadota; class Alphaproteobacteria; order Rhodobacterales; family Rhodobacteraceae; genus JAFIEN01. Next base: position 1,422 of record JAFIEN010000179.1, read on the forward strand.
TGTGAGCGCCTCGCCCCTGTCGGATGAAGAGATCGCCGCCATGCCCTGTGCCTTTGGCACGGCGTTGAACCTGCTGACCAGGGCGCGCGTTGCGGCCGGGCAGCGGGTTCTGGTGACGGGGGCCTCGGGCGGGGTGGGGCTGGCGGCGGTGCAGCTTGCGCGCCATCTGGGGGCCGAGGTGACGGGGGTTGCCGGCGCCGACAAGGCCGGTGCCGTGCGGGGTGCGGGGGCAGCGGCGGTGCTGGGTCGTGACGATCGCCCGCCGTCGCAAAGCTTCGATGCCGTGATCGACGTGACCGGGGGACCCGGATGGGCTGACCGGCTGGCCGCCCTTCGCCCCGGCGGGACCTGCGCCGTCTCGGGCGCCATCGCCGGGCCGGTGGTCACGATGGACCTGCGGCCGCTCTACCTGCAGGACCTGACCGTGCTGGGCTGCACCTATCAGCCGCCGGAGGTGTTCGCCGCCCTTGCCCGGCTGATCAACGACGGTGCCCTGCGCCCGCTGATCGCCAAGACCTTTCCCCTGCGCGAGATCGCCGCCGCGCAGGCGGCCTTCCTGTCCAAACGCCATCCCGGCAAATTCGTCCTTCTGCCACCGGAGCAAGTTCCATGACCCTTCCCACCCATGCCCGCGCCGTCATCATCGGGGGCGGTATCGTCGGCTGTTCAGTCGCCTATCACCTGACCAAGCTGGGCTGGACCGATGTTGTCCTTCTGGAGCGCAAGCAGCTGACGTCGGGGACGACATGGCATGCTGCGGGGCTGATCGCGCAGCTGCGGTCGACCGCGAACATGACGCGCCTCGCGAAGTATTCCCAGGAGCTTTATGGCGGGCTGGAGGCCGAGACGGGGGTTGCCACCGGGTTTCGCCGGGTCGGCTCGATCACGGCGGCGCTGACAGGCGAGCGGCTGGAGGAGATCACGCGGCTCGCGGCCATGGCGCGGGCCTTCGGCGTGGAGGTCGAGGAGATCTCGACCGCCGAGATCGGGGCGCGCTATCCGCATCTGAACCTGTCGGGCGTGACGGGCGGGGTCTGGCTGCCCAAGGATGGTCAGGGCGATCCGACGGGCATCGCGCAGGCGCTGGCGCGGGGGGCGAAGATGCGCGGCGCGGTGGTGGCCGAGCGGACGCGGGTGACGGGCCTGACGCGCGAGGGCGCGCGGGTGACGGGCGTGGACTGGGAGGCGGCGGGCGAACGGGGGCATATCGCCTGCGATGTGGTGGTGAACTGTGCCGGCATGTGGGGCCGCGAGGTGGGGCTGATGGCGGGGGTGAACGTGCCGCTGCAGGCCTGTGAGCATTTCTACATCCTGTCGGAACCCGTCGCCGGGCTGGAACAGTTGCCGGTCCTGCGGGTGCCGGACGAATGCGCCTATTACAAGGTGGATGCGGGCAAGATGATGCTGGGCGCGTTCGAGCCCTCGGCCAAGCCCTGGGCGCTGAACGGGATTCCGGCGGATTTCGAATTCGACCAGCTGCCCGAGGATTTCGATCATTTCGAGCCGATCCTCGAAGCCGCCGTCAACCGGATGCCGATGCTGGCCGAGGCGGGGATCCATACCTTTTTCAACGGGCCGGAAAGTTTCACCCCCGATGATGCCTATCATCTGGGGCAGGCACCGGGGATGGAGAATGTCTGGGTTGCGGCGGGCTTCAATTCGATCGGGATCCAGTCGGCGGGGGGCGCGGGGATGGCGCTGGCGGAATGGATGGAGACGGGCGAGAAACCCTTCGATCTGGGCGATGTGAACATCGCGCGGATGCAGCCGTTTCAGGGCAACCGGCGCTATCTGGCCGAGCGTGTGACCGAGGCGCTGGGCCTGCTCTATGCCGACCATTTCCCCTATCGGCAGAAGGCCACGGCGCGTGGCGTGCGGCGGACACCGTTTCATGCGGAGCTGGACAAGCGCGGCGCGGTGTTCGGCGAACTTGCCGGGTGGGAGCGGGCGAACTGGTATGCGCGCGAGGGGCAAGAGCGCGAGTATCGCTATTCGTGGAAGCGGCAGAATTTCTTCGACAATGTGCGCGACGAAGTGATGGCGGTCCGGACCGGGGTGGGCATGTATGACATGTCCTCCTTCGGGAAGCTGCGGGTCGAGGGGCGGGATGCGGAAGCCTTCCTCAACCGGATCTGCGGGGCGGATGTGGCGGTGCCCGCGGGGCGGATCGTCTATACGCAATTCCTCAATTCCCAGGGTGGCATCGAGGCGGATGTGACCGTGACGCGGCTGTCGGAGACGGCCTATCTGGTGGTCACGCCGGCGGCGACACGGCTGGCGGACGAGACATGGATGCGGCGGCATCTGCGCGACGAACATGTTGTCATCACCGATGTGACGGCGGGCGAAGGGGTGCTGGCCGTGATGGGGCCGCGGGCGCGGGAGGTGATGGAGGCGGTCTCGCCTGCGGATTTCTCGAACGCCGTCAACCCGTTCGGCACGATGCAGGAGGTGGAGCTTGGCCTTGGCCTTGCCCGTGTGCATCGCGTCTCCTACGTGGGCGAGCTGGGCTGGGAGGTCTATGTGAGCGCCGATATGGCCGTCCATGCCTTCGAGACGATCTGGGAGGCGGGGCAGGCTATGGGCCTGAAGCTTTGCGGGATGCACATGATGGATTGCGCCCGGATCGAGAAGGCCTTCCGCCATTTCGGCCATGACATCACGAGCGAGGATCATGTGCTTGAAGCCGGTCTGGGCTTCGCCGTGGCGCTGGGGAAGAGCGACTTCGTCGGGCGCGAGGCGGTGCTGCGCAAGAAGGAAGCAGGGCTGTCGAAGCGGATGGTGCAGTTCCGGCTGACCGATCCCGAGCCGCTGCTTTATCACAACGAGCCGATCCTGCGGGACGGGCAGATCGTGGGGCATCTGACCTCGGGCGCCTATGGGCATTTCCTGGGCGCTGCGATCGGGATGGGTTATGTGCCCTGCGAGAGCGAAAAGGCCGATGACCTGCTGGCCAGCCGGTGGGAGATCGATGTAGCCGGTGCACGGGTCGCGGCCGAGGCGGCGGTCCGGCCGATGTACGATCCCAAGGGCGAAAGGGTTCGAGGCTGAGGCGGCGGAAATTTTGCAAATTTCCGCAGGCGCAAGGAATTTGGCCAAATTCCTTGCGCGCGCCCCGGCACCGGGCCATTCCGACGGGATGACCGACGACAGCTACAGCCCGCCGCAGGACCCCCTTGTCATCCTGCATGAGGATCACGAGGTCCTGCTGGTCGACAAGCCGGCGGGGCTCTTGTCCGTGCCGGGAAAGGGCGAGCATCTTGCCGATTGCCTGCTCGCCCGTGTCCAGATGGTGTTTCCGACCGCCCTTCTGGTGCATCGCCTGGACCGCGATACCTCGGGCGTCATGATCTTTGCGCTGACGCCCCATGCCCAGCGTCATCTGGGCCTGCAGTTCGAGAACCGGCAGGTGAAGAAGACCTATGTTGCCCGGGTCCGGGGCGAGATGGAGGGCAAGGAGGGGACCGTCGATCTGCCGCTGATGGTGGACTGGCCCAACCGGCCCCGGCAGATGGTCGATCACCAGAACGGACGCCCGGCCGTGACCGACTGGCGCGTGCTGCGAAAAGGCGGGGGAGAGACGCGGGTGCGGCTGATGCCCCGGACCGGGCGGTCGCATCAGTTGCGGGTCCATATGCTTGCGCTGGGGCATCCGATCCTTGGCGATCCGTTCTATGCCACGGGCGCGGCGCGGGACTATCCGCGCCTGATGCTGCATTCGGAGGTTCTGCAGTTCCGCCATCCCGATGGCGGGCGGGGCATTCGGCTGAGCGCGCGCTGTCCGTTCTGAAGCCACTCCAAGGGCAGGCCGGACGGCGACCTGCGCTGATGCAGGCAAGCTCAGTGCATGAAGCCTATGTCCTGAACCACCGCACAGCCGACGATCGCACAGCCGACGAACGCCCCCCCCCCGCAGACGCCGCTCTGTGCCGCCCGTCAGGACAGCGGCACCGGGCCAGAGCAGACACCCGCCAGCGCCGGCACCTCGTGCGGGGGCAGGACAGTGAAGCTTGCCCGATAGACCACGCTCTCGCCATCGCGCGCCTCGAGCGTCCAGCGCCCGGGCAGAAGCTCGCTCTCGTGGTCGAACTGATAGTAGGTCATCGAGGGAAGATCGGCGCCGATGAAAGTGTCGAAGCGCTGTTCCGTCGTGCCCTCGGGCCCCATGGGCGGGTGCGTGACCACCATGGTCACATCCCACAGGTCAGCGCTCTTGGACCGGGCAAGCACTCCGAAGGCAAAGCCGATCTCGGCCGGGACCAGACGGCTGTTGGAAAGGAACTCGGGCGTCACATCCACGACATGCGTTGTCCCCGCGACCGTTTCGGGCGACGGCCGCGTCCCGATCGTGGGCGGTGCGCAGAAGACACCCGCCTCGAACGATCCGATCGCCCGTCCGACGACATCGCCTTCGGCCGCAGCCGTCGCCGCCAGCCAGATCAGCGCGATCCCGGTGATGGCTGTCCTCATCCTCGCACCCCCTCCGGCCGTTGCGGCGCACACAAGGCGTCAGCCCAGCGCCGCAGCCTTCACATCCTCGTCGATGAAGGGAACATAGCGCGCAAAATTGTCGGCGAACATGGTGACCAGCTTGCGTGCCTGCCGGTCATAGGCCAGCGGGTCAGCCCAGCTTGCCCGCGGATCGAGAAGACGCGGATCGACCCCGTCGACCCGGACGGGAACATCGAAGCCGAACCACGGATCCTTGCGGAAGGCGCTTTCCACCAGCGACCCGTCCAGCACCGCAGACAAAAGCGCCCGTGTCGCGGGGATCGGCATCCGCTGCCCTGTCCCGTAGGCCCCCCCGGTCCAGCCGGTGTTTACCAACCAGCAGGTCGCCCCGTGCCGCGCGATCTTCTGTTGCAGCAGCCGGCCATAGACCTCGGGTCGCCGCGGCAGGAAAGGTGCGCCGAAACAGGTCGAGAAGGTCGGCTCGGGGTCGGTCACGCCGCGTTCGGTCCCCGCCACCTTGGAGGTGAAGCCCGACAGAAAGTGATACATCGCCTGCGCCGGTGTCAGCCGCGCGATCGGCGGCAGCACTCCGAATGCATCGCAGGTCAGCATGATGATGTTCTTGGGATGCCCACCCAGACCGCTGTCAGAGGCATTCGGAATCGCCTCGAGCGGATAGGCGCAACGGGTATTGGCAGTGTGGCGGTCGTCGGCGAAGTCGATCTCGCGGGTCAGCGGATCGTGGACCATGTTTTCGATCACCGTGCCGAAGCGGCGTGTTGTGGCAAAGATCTCGGGCTCGGTCTCGGGCGAGAGGTTCAGGGTCTTGGCGTAGCAGCCACCTTCGAAATTGAAGATGCCACGCTCGGACCAGCCATGCTCGTCATCGCCGATCAGGATGCGGTCGGGATCCGAGGAAAGCGTCGTCTTGCCGGTGCCCGACAGGCCGAAGAAGATCGCGGCATCCACCGGGTTGCCCCGGCCGTGGTTGGCCGAGCAATGCATGGGCATGACGCCGCGGTCGGTCAGCAGGTAGTTGAGCAGGGTGAAGACAGCTTTCTTGTTCTCGCCGGCATAGGCCGTCCCCGCGATCAGGATCCGTCGCGAGACAAGGTCGATCGCGATCACCGTCCCGCTGCGGCAGCCATGACGCGCGGGATCGGCGGTGAAGCTGGGCAGGTTGAGGATCGTGTACTCGGGCCGGAACCGGCCCAACGCCTCCGGACCGGGCCGCCGCAGAAGGTGGCGGATGAAGAGGCCGTGCCAGGCCAGTTCCGTCACCACCCGCACATCCAGCCGCAACCCGGGATCTGCTCCGGCGAAAAGATCCTGCACATACAGGGTCTTGTTCGACAGATGGGCAATCATGTCGGCCTCGAGCCGGGCAAAGCAGGCCGGGTCCATGCGGCCGGTGTTTTCCCACCATATATCGGCCTCGATCTCGGGATGGGCGACGATGAACTTGTCCTTCGGCGATCGGCCCGTGAACCGACCCGTGTTCACCAGAAGCGCGCCCCCCGGGCCAAGCGTGCCTTCGCCGGCGCGCAATGCGGCGTCGACCAGCGCAGGTTCTTGCAGGTTGTAAAGCACCTGCGCGGCACCCGTCATGCCCTGGTGGGCAAGCGTCACCTCGGGGTTCGGACATCCCTTATCCATGCTGCCGGTCTCCTGTGCCGTCGCGGACAAGGGCAGGCCTAGCACAGCGGTCTTGTGGCTGGATAGCTTGGTTTTTCCCTGTTAGCGCAACCACTTGCATGTTAGCGCAATCATCCCCGGGACCCCGGTTCGTCGATGTCGGATGCCCCTCCGCCAGAAAGAAAAGACGCCACCGGGTGAGGCATTTTAGCCATTCATTATCACTTTCTGCCGCCTAATGGGGCACGGAAGGACGCAACTTCCGGTTTGGGCTTGATTCGGGGGGTCATGAAATGGAAAACTGGATGGAAAAAGCAGGCAAAAACAATCATTGAGCAGTAAGGGTCATCTCCCATGTCGAAAATTGCACTGGTGGACGACGACAGGAACATCCTGACGTCCGTTTCCATGACGCTTGAAGCGGAAGGCTTCGAGGTCGATACCTACAACGACGGCCAGACGGCGCTTGACGCGTTCAACAAGCGCATGCCTGACATGGCAGTGCTGGACATCAAGATGCCCCGGATGGACGGGATGGATCTGCTTCAGCGGCTCCGGCAGAAGACGTCGATGCCGGTGATCTTCCTCACCTCGAAGGATGACGAGATCGACGAGGTGTTGGGCCTGCGCATGGGCGCCGACGATTACGTGAAGAAGCCTTTTTCGCAGCGGCTTCTGGTCGAACGGATCCGGGCCTTGCTGCGCAGGCAGGAGGCGATCTCGGGCGATGCGCTTGAGCCGACCGAGGAAAACAAGATCATGACGCGCGGCAACCTGATGATGGATCCGCTGCGCCATGCGGTGAAGTGGAAGGGGATCGACGTGTCCCTGACCGTGACCGAATTCCTTCTTCTTCAGGCTCTTGCCCAGCGGCCCGGCTTCGTCAAGTCACGCGATCAGTTGATGGACGTCGCATATGACGATCAGGTCTATGTCGACGACCGCACGAT
>JAFIEN010000180.1 GCA_020832515.1 Rubellimicrobium sp.
CCCCCCCCCCCCCCCCCCGCCCGCGGAAATTTGGCCAAATTTCCGCCCCCGCCCGAAGGACCCGCACATGAGCCTCTTCCTCGGCGTCGATATCGGCACCTTCGAATCCAAGGGCGTCCTGACCGACGAGACCGGCCAGATCATCGCCCAGGCCGCCCGCCCGCACCGGATGATCGTGCCCCGCCCCGGCTGGGCCGAACACCGCGCCGAGGAAGACTGGTGGGGCGATTTCGTCCATATCACCCGCAGCCTGATCGAAACCTCCGGCATCGACCCCGCAAGTATCCGGGCCGTCGCCACCAGCGCCATCGGCCCCTGCATGCTGCCGCTCGACGCCGCGGGACAGCCCCTGATGAACGGCGTCCTCTACGGCGTCGATACCCGCGCGCAGGCGCAGATCGACCAATTGAACGCCGAGGTCGGCCCCGAGGCGATCCTGCAGCGCTGCGGCAATGCGCTGACCTCGCAATCGGTCGGGCCCAAGATCCTCTGGCTGCGCCAGACCCATCCCGAGATCTGGGAGAAGACGGCGAAGATCCACACCGCCACCTCCTTCCTCACCTTCCGCCTGACCGGGGAACATGTGATCGACCATTACACCGCGGCCAATTTCTCGCCGCTCTACGATATCGACCGGCTGGACTGGTGCTTCGACCTTGCCGATATCTGCCCGCCCGGCCGCCTGCCGCGCCTGATGTGGTCCACCGAGATCGCGGGCCATGTCACGCAAGATGCCGCGGCCCGGACCGGCCTTGCCCCCGGCACCCCCGTCACCTGCGGCACGATCGACGCGGGCGCCGAGGCGGTCAGCGTCGGCACGAAGGAAGCCGGCGACATGATGCTGATGTATGGCTCGACCATCTTCATCATCGAACTGACCGACCGCCGCCTGACCGATCCCCGCCTCTGGCACGCGCCCTGGCTGTTCCCCGGCCAGTTCGCCGGCATGGCGGGGCTGGCCACCTCGGGCACGCTCACCCACTGGCTGCGCGACACATTCGCCCGCGACCTGCCCGCCGAGACCGCCTTCGCCACCCTGACGCGCGAGGCGATGGACAGCCCCAGGGGCGCGAAGGGCCTCATCTGCCTGCCCTATTTCTCGGGCGAGCGGACGCCGATCCACGATCCCCTGGCCAAGGGCGCATTCTTCGGCCTCAACCTCACCCATACCCGCGGCGATCTCTACCGTGCTGCCCTCGAAGGGATCGCCGCCGCGACCCGCCACATCACCGACACCTATGCCGAGGCCGGCGCCCCGCCCACCCGCGTCCTGGCCGTGGGCGGCGGCACAAGGAACGCGCCCTGGCTGCAGGCCACCTCGGATCTCACCGGCCTCGACCAGCAGATCTGCCGTGTCACCACCGGCGCCTCCTTCGGCGACGCCTTCCTTGCCGCACTGGCCACCGGCGCCGTCACCCCCACCGACATCGACCGCTGGAACCCCCTCGACCACACCGTCCGCGCCGAACCCGACCCGGCCTATGCGCGGATGTATCCCCTCTTCCGCCGCCTCTACGACCAGACCAAAGACATCATGGCCGAACTGGGGTGACATCCTGCCCGGCCGGTCTTCACCCGGGCAGGCGGGTCTGCGCCTCATGACATGGTCAGGGGTCTTGATCACCGGCCCTGTCCTGACCCCGACCGGTCGGGGCATCCCTGCGGTCAGGAGCCGTCAGGGCAGGATCCGATGGCACAACGATCCGGGCCGTCGCCGGCACCCCGCGAGATTTCCGACACCGCGACGGATTTGATGTATCCGACCCATGCCGGATCCGACTCGCCTCACGCGATTCGCATCCGGGTGACCGCCTGGCCGAAACGGAACGAGAGGAGGAGCGGATGCTCAAGGGAGTGGACAACCGGTTGAATGCAGATGTGCTTCATGCCTTGCGGGCGATGGGGCATGGCGATGCCGTGGTGATTGCGGACAGGAACTTTCCTGGCGACAGCATCGCCCGCACGACCGTGCGCGGCGCGCTTCTGCGGATGGAGAACCTGACCATGGCCGAGGCGGTCGAGGCGGTGCTCTCGGTCCTGCCGCTCGATACCTTCGTTGCGGATTTTGCGGTGCGGATGGAGGTCATCGATGCCCCGCATGAGCTGCCCCCGGTCCAGGCCGAGGCGCAGGCGGCGATCGATGCGGCGGAAGGCCGCCCGCGCCCGATGATCGGGGTCGAGCGGTTCGCCTTCTACGACCTTGCCCGCACGGCCTATGCGGTGATCCAGACCGGCGAGAGTCGGTTCTACGGCAATGTGATCTTGCGCAAGGGCGTCATCCCGCCTGACGCCTGAGCGCGTCGCCCGAAAGCCGCGCCGGAGACTCCGACGGGGGTTTCCGGTGACGCCAGGACCCACATGCCGCACCGCCGACGGGGCAGCGTGACGCGGCCTTGGGGCAGGCTCACCTGTTGGCATCACACAGCCCGTCTGCACCATCACGCAGCACCGGGGCGACCGTTTGGTGGCGTTGAGAATGGTGCCCAGGAGAGGACTCGAACCTCCACGTCCTTTCGGACACTGGCACCTGAAGCCAGCGCGTCTACCAATTCCACCACCTGGGCAGGCCGTGTGAGTGGCGATCTAAGCGGCGTTGCGGGCGGTGTCAACGCGATTGTTCTGTCCGGTCCGAACCTGCCGGGAGGGCGCTTTGCCAGCGGCGATGACGGTCAGCCGTCCGCTCCAGGTGCCCTCGTCCAGGGACGCGGACAGGGCCGTCGGGCCAAGGTGGATGCCCCCTTTCAGGGCGCGCGCGTGAGTGTGGGCGAGGCAGGCTGCCAGCCGCAGCCATGCGGAAACTGACAGTGCCTCTGTCAACTTTCCTTTGCACCACCTGCCGCGACAGGCATATGTTGCCTGCAGCAAGGGAACGCCGCAGTGCAGCAACACGCCCGGTTCCACGAGGTCACGCTCATAACGCCGACCGCGCCGATGTCGGCGGAGGTCCATGGCGGCCGTGCGAAATGCCTGCAGCGCCTGATCCGGCTCGGCATGCCCGTGCCCACGACCGTGGCGCTGTCGTTCCATGCCGTGCATGCCATCGCACGCGGCCAGATGCCCGACATTGCCGAGATCATCGCGCCTTTCGGCCCCGGTCCGCTTCTGTCGGTCCGCCCCTCAAGCCTCGATCCCGACTGGGGCGGGCCGGGGGCGATCCTCAATATCGGCATGAATTGCGCCCGCCACGCCGCCATGGCCGCCGCCATCGGCGAAACGGCGGCCACCTCGCTTTATCTGCGCTTTATCCAGGCCTATGCGATCCATGTCGCCCGGCTTGATCCGGACGCCTTCGATCTGCCCGACCACCCCACGCCCGCGGCGCTCGAGGCGGCCCTCGCCGCCTATGAGGACGAGACCGACGAGCGCTTTCCCCAGGACCCGCAGGAACAGTTGACCGAGGTCCTGCGCTCGATGGCGCGGGCCTGGGACGGAACGACGGCGCGGCTTCTGCGGCAGGCCAAGGGTGCGCCGGCCGATGCGGGGCTGGGCCTTGTCGTGCAGGCGATGGCGCTGGGTGTGGGCGGAAACGGTGCGGCCGAAAGCGGCTCGGGTGTGATCCAGTTCGCGGACGCCGCCACCGGTGATCGCCGCATCACCGGCCGCTACCTCAGCCAGAGCCAGGGCCGCGAGGCGCTGACCGCCGAGAGCGGGGCCATGTATCTGATCGGTGACGGCCGCGGCCCCTCGCTTCAGGAGCGCTGCCCCGACGTGCTGGCCCGGCTCATCGCCTATGGCAATCAGATCCGGGTGCGCCTGCGCGAGGAGATGCAGATCGAGTTCACGCTCGAAAACGGAGACCTGCGCCTGCTCGATGCGATCCGCCTGCCACGCGCCTCGCGCGCGGCGGTCCGCATCGCCGTGGCCCTGGCCGAGGACGGGATCATCCCGCGCGACGAGGCGGTGATGCGCATCGCGCCCCAGGCCCTGTCCGAGCTTCTTCACCGGCAGGTCGATCCGCGCGCCCCGCGCGAACGCATCGTGACCGGCATCGCCGCCAGCCCCGGCGCCGCCGCCGGCCGCATCGTCTTTACAGCCGACGAGGCGCAGGCCAGCGCCGCGCGCGGCGAGGATTGCATCCTTGTCCGCCGCGAGACCACGCCCGAGGATATCCGCGGCATGCATGCCGCCCGCGCCGTCCTGACGCTGCGGGGCGGCATCACCAGCCATGCCGCCGTGATCGGGCGGGGGCTTGGCCTGCCTTGCGTGGTGGGGGCGGCCGATCTGGCCATCGACTTCCGCCAGCGCCGCATCCTTGCGCCCGACGGCCGGCAGTTCATCGAGGGCGAGACGATCACCGTGGACGGCACGACCGGCGATGTGCTTGTGGGCCAGCCGCCGATGCTCGAGGCGGCGCTCGATCCCGCGTTCCAGACGCTTCTGGGCTGGGCCGACGATGTGCGCGACATCGGTGTGCGCGCCAATGCCGACACGCCCCGCGACGCCCAGACGGCGCGCAATTTCGCGGCCCAGGGCATCGGCCTGTGCCGGACCGAGCACATGTTCTTCGAAGGCGACCGCATCGGGCTGATGCGCGAGATGATCTTCGCTGAAACCCCCGGCGACCGGGCTGCCGTGCTGGACCGGCTGCTGCCGCTGCAGCGGGCCGATTTCGAGGCGCTGTTCGACATCATGCAGGGCCAGCCGGTCTGCATCCGCCTGTTCGATCCGCCGCTTCACGAATTCCTGCCATCGGACAAGGCGGGGATGCGGGATCTGGCGGAATGGCTGTCGCTGCCCGTCTCCGAGGTGGAGGCGCGGGTCGAGGCGCTGCAGGAATACAACCCCATGCTGGGCATGCGCGGGGTGCGGCTGGGCATCACCGTGCCCGAGATCTACGACATGCAGGCCCGCGCCATCTTCGAGGCGACGGTCGCCGTCAGCCGCAACGGCGATCCGGTGGTGCCCGAGGTGATGATCCCGCTGGTCAGCGCGATGCGCGAGGTGGACCTCGTCAAGGGCCGGATCGACGCCGTCGCCGCGGCGGTGCGAGTCGAGACGGGGGTGAATTTCGCCTATCGCCTTGGCGTCATGGTGGAAACGCCCCGCGCGGCCCTGCGCGCGGCCGATATCGCGCTTCATGCCAGCTTCCTGTCCTTCGGGACCAACGACCTGACCCAGATGACCTATGGCCTGTCGCGCGACGATGCCGGGCGGTTCATGTCGAGCTATGTGAAGCTGGGCGTCTACGAGGAGGACCCGTTCCACACGCTTGACATCGAGGGGGTGGGGGAACTGCTCATGATCGGGGCCGAGCGGGGCCGCAGGGGGCGGCCCGACATCGTCCTGTCGATCTGCGGGGAACATGGCGGAAGCCGGAAAGCCATCGAATTCTGCCGGAACCAGGGGTTCGATTATGTCTCGTGCTCACCTTTCCGGGTGCCGCTTGCGCGACTTTCCGCCGGTCAACTGGCGATCCGCGACGCGCGCCTGCGGCAGGGATAGTATGAGGAACGCCGTCTAACACAAGGTTTCGTCTGGCAAAATGTGAGGCAGCGAATTCCTGCCGCCGGTGGTCGGGCAGCCTGTGGACAACTCTGTGTGTATTGACTAACGCTTCCGGTCGCCAGAGCGGGGCAAGCCGCTTGCTGTGAATGAGAAACGGCATGCAAGCCTTTCGGCATGTTGGGAAAAGCGTGACACGGTCAGTGCGGCGCGGGGTCTTGGCGGGTGCGGCGGCGGGCCTTCTGGCCGCGGGTGCGGCGCCGGGCGTGATGGCGCAGGACACGCTGGAAAGCCGTCTTGGCGATCTTCTTGGCCAGGAGCGGCAATCGCTGGCCGTGGTTGCCGCGGGCCAGACGGCCCAGCCCACAACGCCGCCCGCCCCGTCGGAGCGCAATGTCGAGACCCGCTCCGTGGCAACGGCGCAGCCCGCCGTGCCGGAGCCGACCCTTGTCGCCGGGCCGGAGCCGACCCTAGTCGCTGGCCCGCGCGCCGTCGATCCACGCCAGCATGAATGCCTGACCGAAGCACTCTATTTCGAGGCGCGCGGTGAAAGCCGTCGTGGCCAGATCGCGGTTGCCGAAGTGATTCTGAACCGCGTCCAAAGCCCCAGCTATCCCGGCAGTGTCTGCGGCGTGATCGCCCAGGGCGACTATCGCCAGTCCTCCTGCCAGTTCAGCTATCGCTGCGACGGGCGCCCCATCCGCTACCGGGAACATGCCGCGCTGGCGCAGGTCCGCGATGTGGCGCAGTTCATGCTGTCGGGTGCCGACACCAATGTGACGAACGGGGCCACGCATTTCCACGGGCGGGGGGTCAATCCGTCCTGGGCTGCGCGTTTCCCGCGCACGGCCAGCATCGGCGCGCATCACTTCTACCGCGAACCGACCCGGACCGCGTCCAACTGAGGGCGGCATCGACGCCCTCGGGGGCCGCTTGCCTCTGGCATTCGGCGCATGGCTTCGGCTATCTGGGCGCGATGTGACCGGATGGATCCGATGACCGAAGATGCCCGCCTTGCCTTTGTCCCGCTCGAGGCCCGTGCCGCCGCCCTTGGGGACGGAAACCCGGCCGACCGCATCTCGCTGGGCGAGCATGTCGTCGAGGTCGAGATCGGCGCCTATCAAAGCGAACGTGGCATCACCCAGCGCGTCAGGTTCGACATCGTCGTCGAGCTGGCTGCAAAGGGTGCGGGCGCCACGGATGACGTGGACCGCATCCTGAGCTACGAGGTGTTGATCGAGGCGGTTGCGGCCGAACTGGCCGCCGAACGTGTCAACCTGCTCGAGGCGCTGGCCGAACGGATCGCGACGCGGGTGCTTCGGGCACCGCAGGCGGAACGGGTCTTCGTGCGGATCGAGAAGCTTGACCGCGGCCCCTTCACGCTTGGTGTCGAGATCGTGCGCACCCGCACCGGGACGGCCGTGCCGGCCCCGCTGTCGCAGGTGACGGAGGCGCCCCGTCCGCGTGTGGTCTTCTGTCCGCACGACCGGGCGTGTGAGGTGCCCGCGCTGATCGACCGGCTGGCGCAGGATGGCGTGCCGCTTGTGCTGTGCACCGGGCCCGCCGGCGCGGATTGGCCGCAGGCGGCCACGTCCGAAGCCCGACACCGGATCGGCCTGCTGTCCGTCGAACAGGCGGCCTGGTCGCTGGCCTCTCATGACCGCCGCCTGACTGTCGCGGCCACCCGGACCGAACTGCGCGCCTGCATGAACGGTGGGGCACCTTGCGTCTGGGCGCCGTTCAAGATTGTCCTCGATGCAGTCGAGCCGCCCCCGACCGGCGCCGAGGACCCGCTGTCGCTCGCGCTCTGGCTTGCGGGCCTGCTTGCGGCGGTCGAACTGGTCGTGGTCGGCGCCGATGCGCCCTTGATGGCCCCGCTGCCCGTGCGGGCTGTCGCGTGAAGGTGCGCGCATGACGCTGCGGTTCCGGGCGGTGCCGCGCACCGGCCTGATGGACCGGGCCGACCCACGCTTCGGTGCCGATGCGCCGCTTGCGGGCAGCGCCACCGTCTGGTTCGACAGCATCGACGTCCTGCGTGACGGCCGCAAGGTCGAGGAGCTGACCTGCAACGAGGTCAACGACGAGGTCCGGCAAAGGCTGAGCGCCCCGCGCGGCGATCTTTGCGGCCTCACCCTCGACCGGCCCCGGATCATGGGGATCCTCAACGTCACGCCCGACGGTCGAAGCCGCCGTCGCGCGGGCGCGCGACATGGCCGGGGTGGCCGATCTTCTTGATATCGGGGGTGAAAGCACCCGCCCCGGCGCAAGTGCCGTCCCGCTTGGCGAAGAGATCGCCCGTACCGTACCGGTGATCCGTGCCATCCGCGAGGCGGGCATCACGACGCCGATCAGCATCGACACCCGCAAGGCCGAGGTTGCCGCCGCCGCGCTGGAGGCCGGGGCGGACATGGTCAACGATGTCTCGGGCCTGACCTGGGATCCCGGAATGGCGGCGGTTCTCGCCCAATACGCGGTGCCGGTTTGCATCATGCATGCGCAGGGCGATCCTGCAACGATGCAGGACGACCCCCGCTACGACGATGTGTTGCACGATATCTGCGACTGGTTCGAGGAACGGATCGCCTTCGCCACCGCCGCCGGCATCGCGCGGGGGCGCATCCTGCTTGATCCGGGGATCGGGTTCGGAAAGACACTGCAACATAACGTGACTATCCTTCGCAATCTGTCGCTGTATCACGATCTTGGGCTGCCGCTTCTGCTTGGTGCGTCGCGCAAGAGGTTCATCGGCTCCATCGGTGGGGCCGAGGTGGCGCGCGACAGGATGCCGGGCTCGATCGCGGTGGCCTTGCACGGGGCGGGGCAGGGGGTTCACCTTCTGCGGGTCCATGATGTGCGGGAAACAAGACAGGCACTGAGCCTGCATCAGGCAATGATCGGGTGGGACGAATGACGCGGAAACTCTTTGGAACGGACGGCATCCGGGGCCGGGCGAACAGCGATCCGATGACGGCCGAGATGG
>JAFIEN010000181.1 GCA_020832515.1 Rubellimicrobium sp.
GCGGGGGGGGGGGGGGGGGGCGCCATTCGGCGAAAAGGTCGGGGTCGGCCTCGCCATGGCTCCAGGTGACATCCTCGGGCGGGATGCGGGCGGTGATCAGGCCGCGCGCGGCGTCGCGCCAGGCGCGGTCGGTGCCGATCTTGGGCAGGGTGACATGGGGCATCAGAAGAGGCTGAGTTGCTCGGGCGGGGGTGCGAAGCGGGCGCGCAGGTCGGCGCTGTCCGTCAGCTGCCCGGGGCGCCAGTCGGGCAGGATGATGAATGGGCGGGCGCTCTTCATGTTCGCCCCGATCCGGGCCAGATCGTCATGGCGCAGCGTCCTGTGGGGCCGCGCGGTCAGGATCCGGTCCACCGACTTCGTGCCGAAGCCCGGCACGCGCAGCAGCATCTCGCGCGGGGCGCGCGCCACATCGACGGGAAACTGGCCCCGATGCGCCAGTGCCCAGGCCAGCTTCGGGTCGATCGCAAGGTCGAGATTGCCGTCGGGTCTGGCGGCCGTGATCTCGTCCACGCCGAAGCCGTAGAAGCGCAAGAGCCAGTCGGCCTGATAAAGCCGGTGTTCGCGCACCAGGGGCGGCGTCACCAGCGGCAACATGCGCGAGGCATCGGGGATGGGCGAGAAGGCCGAGTAATAGACCCGCTTCAGCCCGTAGTTGCCATAAAGCCGCGTGCTTTGCCTCAGGATCACGGCATCGGTGGCCTCGTCCGCGCCCACGATCATCTGCGTCGATTGCCCGGCGGGGGCAAATCGCGGCGGGCGCTTGCCGCGATGGCTGCGGTCCTTCGCGGCGGCACGAAGATCCTTCACCTCGCCCATGGCCTTGCGGATCGTGGCGGGGTTCTTTTCGGGGGCCAGGCGCGCGACGCTCTGGTCCTGCGGCAGTTCCACGTTGATCGACAGGCGGTCGGCGTAAAGCCCTGCCTGCTCGATCAGTTCGGGGGCGGCGTCGGGGATGGTCTTGAGGTGGATATAGCCGCGGAAGTTTTCCTCCTCGCGCAGGCGGCGGGCGATGCGGACCATGTCGGCCATCGTCGCATCGGGCGAGCGGATGATGCCCGAGGACAGGAACAGCCCCTCGATATAGTTGCGGCGGTAGAATTCGATGGTGAGGCTGACCACCTCGTCCACGCTGAACCGCGCGCGGGGCGTGTTGGACGACACCCGGTTGATGCAATAGGCGCAGTCGTAGATGCAGAAATTCGTCATCAGGATCTTCAGAAGGCTGATGCAGCGCCCGTCCGGTGCATAGGCATGGCAGATCCCCGACCCGCCGGCCGATCCCAGCCCCTTGCCGTCGCGTGAATCGCGGCGTGTGGTGGCAGAGGACGCGCAGGACGCGTCATAGCGCGCGGCGTCCGAGAGGATGGCGAGTTTCTGGTCAAGACTCGGTGCTGGCATGATGTTCTTATATTGTTCCATCCTGTCGGCTGGCAAGAGGCCAGGCTGATCCGGAGCGCGCGGAATTTGGCAAAATTCCGCACGGGCCTGTCCCGCAGGCCGGTACGTCGGGGCATGCCGGAATTTGGATAAATTCCGGCATCGCGGTCGAGGCTGGACCCGACCTGACGGCTCCTGTAGCCCTTCTGTCAGGATCATCGACCATTTCCGGGAAAGTCCCATGAAGATCACCAAGATCACGCCCCATATCGTCGGCGTCGGCATCCGCAACCAGCTGATCGTCAAGGTCGAGACCGACGAGGGCCTTTTCGGCTGGGGCGAAAGCGGCCTCTCGGGGCGCGAGAATGCCGTCATCGGCGCGATCCGGCATTATGCCGATTTCCTCACGGGGCGCGATCCGTTCCGCATCGGCGCGCTCTGGCAGGAAATGTATCGCAGCCAGTATTTCGAGGGCGGCCGCGTCCTGACGGCGGCGATCGCCGCACTTGATATCGCGTTCCATGACATCAAGGGCAAGGCGCTGGGCGTCCCGGTCTACGAACTTCTGGGCGGTCGGCAGCGCAACCATGTGCCGACCTTCGCCACCACCGCCGCGCCACCCGGGCCCGAGATGATCGACCAGGCGAAGCTTCTGGTTGACGCAGGATGGGAGGCGATCCGCCTTGTGCCCTCGGGACAGGGCAACGCGGACATCTTCGATCCGCGCACCCATATCCCGATCACCGCCGACTGGTGCATCCGCGCGCGCGAGGCGCTGGGGTCTGCGGTCGTCCTTGGCATCGACTGGCACCATCGCCTGTCCGTGGCCGAGGCAGCGAGCTTCTGCCAGAAACTGCCGCCCGGCACGCTGGATTTCCTCGAAGAGCCGATCCGCGACGAAGCCCCCGGCGCCTATCGCGCGCTGCGCCGGATGACCGAGATCCCCTTCGCCATCGGCGAGGAATTCAGCAGCAAGTGGCAGTTCCTGCCCTATATCGAAGAGGATCTGCACCAGTTCAACCGGATCGACGTCTGCAACGTGGGCGGTCTGACCGAGGCGATGAAGGTCGCGGGCTGGTCCGAGGCGCATTACGTCGACCTCATGCCGCACAATCCGCTGGGGCCGATCTGCACCGCCGCCCCGGTGCATTTCGCGGCGGCCGTGCCGAATTTCTCCTATCTCGAAACGCGCGCCTCGCCGGTCGAGGCGGCGGTGCTGGGCTTCGACGATGATGACCTGTTCCCCGTCCGCCCGCGGCTCGAGGGGGCGCATTACCCCATCGGCACCGCACCGGGCCTTGGCATCGAGGTCGACGAGGCGGTGATCCCGCACCGCCCGCCCGTCCGGTCCGAGCCGCCGCATCTGCGCCGGACCGACGGCAGCCATACCAACTGGTAGCCTCGGCAGCCGCGACCCGGCGCCGGCTCAGCGCGTCAGGAAGGCCACCGCCAGCGTCAGCGCCAGCATCACGGCGCTGGCGACCGACCATCGCACGAGCCGCGTCTCGAGCCGGCCGCTGACCTCGGCCAGCCGGGCGAAAAGGTGGATCTCGCGGGGCTCGCGCTTGCGCTCGGGGGGGATCTGCGCAAGGCGGGCCAACGGCTGTTCGACAAGAAGAAGCAGATCGCCCGTCCCCACTTGCGGCAGCGGCCGCCAGATCAGCAAGAGCCCCGCGACAAGCCCCGCGGCCACCGGCAACAGGCTGTCGGTCAGCGTGCTGAGCGACAGGTAGGCCTCGACGGGCAGACCCTTCCACTCTTCCCACAGAAGCCATGGCACCGCCAGTGCCCCGCCGCCCGCCAGCAGCGGAAGCGCCAGGCGAAGCGGCCAGAACGAACCGGTCCGGGCGGGCCTGTCGCCCTGCCACATCCGCCACAGAAACCAGGTCAGGATGACCGTCGTGGTGACCGAAGTCAGCGTCACCGCATCGGCCAGCGCGTCCGACAGCGGGGCCTTGACCGCGGCCTTGGCCAGCATTCCCCCGGTCAGTGCCATCCCTGCAAGGGACGCGCCCACAAAGCCGGCCGCGACAAGCACCGCAACCCTGGCACCGGTGGTGGCCGTCGCCATCATCACGCCGACCAGCAGGAAGAGCGCGCCTTTGGACAGCCCGTGATGCACCGCGTAATAGGGCACAAGCTCGCGCGCGCCGCCGCCGATCAGCGCCAGCATCAACCCCATCTGGCTGACCGTGGAATAGGCCAGCACCGCCTTGGGGTTTGTTTGCGACAGTCCCCAGAGCGCGGCGCCGTAAGCCCCCGCAAAGCCCAGCAACAGCAAGGCGTTGCCCGCAGCACCATTCGGCAGGAAGACCAGAAGCCCGACCAGACCCGCCTTGACGATCGCCCCCGACAGGACGGCCGAGGCCGGGACAGGGGCCGCCGAATGGGCCGGCGACAGCCAGACATGCAGCGGCAGAAGGCCCGCCTTGATCCCGAAACCGATCACCAGAAAGGTGATTGCGACCCCCGCGTTCGGTGCCGTGGCCAGCCCGTTCCGCACCGCCTCGATCTCGAGGCTGCCGGCATGGCTTACCCCGATCAGCAGGCCCACCAGCAAGGCCACCTCGCCGCAGAAGGCCATCACGATATAGACCCGCCCGGCCCTGAGCGCGGTGGTCGTGCGTTCCTCGACGACAAGGAACCACGCGGCAAGCGACACGGCCGCGAAAGACACGTAGAACGTGCCGACATCAAGCGACAGAAGCACGCCCAGACTGCCGGTCAGGGTCAGCCCCCAGAACCCGGCATAGATCGCGTCGCGCCTTGCGTCATTGCCCCATTGCGCCGCAAGGCCCGCGATGATCCAGAGCGTCGCGGTCATCCCCAGCAGAAGCTGCCGCGCCGGATCGAGGCCAAGCTGCACCCCCAGAAGCATGTCGGGGATTAGCGTCGGCTCGCCCAGGGGCTGAAACGCCAGCCAGAGCGCCGGCACAGGCCCCAGCGGCAGCAGCCGGACCGCATGATCGCGGACCCGGGGCAGGATCGAGACCACCGCCAGAAGAAGCGGCCAGGCAAGCACGAGGAAAGGCAGAAGCGGACCGCTCCACGGCGTCATGGCAGATACTCCCGCGTCACGATCAGCGTGGCCCAACCCAGCGGGCTGTAGGGCGATCCGGCGAAAAGCCCCACCCCGAGCGAGGCCGCAGCCGTCAGCACGGCGGGAACGACAAGGCCGGGCTTGCCTTCGTCTCCGGCGGCGTCGGGGGCGGGGGGCAGGTACCACAGCCGGTAGAGCAGCGGCAGGAAATAGGCGGCATTGAGCAGGGTCGAGGCCGCAAGCACGGCCAGCGCCCAGGCCGACCCGGACTGCAGCGCGCCCACGCCCAGATAGACCTTGCTCACGAACCCGGCGAGGGGCGGCAGGCCGATCATCCCCAACGCCCCCAGCGAGAAGGCGACCGAGGTCCAGGGCATGATCCGTCCCAGGCCGTTCAGCCCCTCGATCTTCTTGACGCCCGCGCGCTCGGCGAAAATGCCGGCGCAGAAGAAAAGCGTGATCTTCATCAACCCCTGATGCACCAGATGCGCCAGGCCGCCGATCACGGCGAAAGGCCCGGCCAGCGCGACGCCAAGCACGATATAGCTGACCTGGCTGACCGTCGAAAAGGCAAGCCGCTTCTTGATCTCGTCCTGTTGCAGCGCCCGGATCGACCCCCAGAGGATCGTGGCCGAGGCCAGCACCGCCAGCGGCGTGCCCACCCCCAACGCCTCGACCCGGTCGATCCCGAAGACGTCGATCGTGATCCGCGCGATGCCGAAGGCGCCGGCCTTGACCACCGCAACCGCATGCAAGAGGGCCGAGACAGGCGCCGGTGCGGCCATCGCCACCGGCAGCCAGCCATGCAGCGGGATCAGGCCGGCCTTCACGCCCATGCCTGCGATGAACAGCGCGAAGATGATCCGCAGGCTTGTGTCATCGAGCCGGTCCAGCGGCGCGGGCGTGGAAAAGAGGATCGGTCCGGTCACCGATTCAAGCCACAGGATCGCGATCAGGAGCGCCGCACTCGCCGGCAGCGCATAGGCCAGATAAACCCGCCCGGCAGCCAGCGACGCACGGTTCTGCTGGTGGATGACCAGCGGCCATGTGGCCAGGGTCAGAAGCTCGAAGAAGATGAAGAAGGTGATGAGCGAACCCGACATCGCAAGCCCCGTCGTGGCAGCGACACAAAGGCTGAAGAAGCCGAAAAAGCGCGACTGGTTGGGTTTGCCCTCGAAATAGGCGATGGCGTAGATCGTGGTGAGGAACCACAGAAGCGCCGACAGCGTCATGAACAGCAGCGACAGCGCATCGGGCCGCAGCGCCAGCACAAGGCCGGGCGCAAGCTGCATCGAAAAGTCGTAGGTCGCGCCCCTGCCGACCGACACCAGCATGACCGTGATCAGCCCGAGCTTGATCAGCGCCCCGCCAAGGTTCAGCCCGTTGCGCAACCCATGGGCGCGTTCGGGCAGGAAGAAGGTCAGCAGCGCCGGAACCAGCGAACTGAGCAGGATCAGAAGCGGAAGATACACGCTCATAGGCCCGTCACCGCAGCATCGGGCCGGCCCACGTAGATCAGATCGAAGGGCACGGCCGAGAAGATGCCCAGCAGGATCGCCGCCGCCGCCAGAAACAGCGGGGCCAGCTCCTCGCGCCGACGGGGGCGGATGATCTCTGCGGGCCCCTCTCCGTCGAACAACGCCTCGAGCGGGCGGTAGAGGTAGAGCGCCGACAGAAGCCCCCCGCCGAGCAGCACTACCCCCCACCACCATTGCCCCGAGGCAAGGGCGGCGGTGATCATCATGTATTTCCCGGTGAAGGCCCCCGAAGGCGGCAATCCCATCAGCGTCAGTGCGGCAAGGCCGAAGGCAAAGGTCGTCATCGGCATGCTTCGGGCCAGTCCGCGGATCGCTCCCAGCTCGTCACTGCCGACGGCCCGCATGTAAAGGCCTGCGGCAAGGAACATGGCGGCCTTGGCCAGGGCATGGCTGACTGCGTGGAAGGTCACGCCGCTCCAGGCACCGGCGGACCAGGGCTGGGCTGCACCCTCGCCGCCGGCCAGCGGGAAGATCAGGAACAGGTAACCAAGCTGGGCCACGGTCGAATAGACGATGATCAGCTTCAGCCGCACCTGACGCAGCGCCAGAAGCCCGCCGTGAAACACCGCCACCGCCCCCAGAAGCGCGATCAGCACCAGCGCCTCGGGCCGGACGATATCGGGCATCGCCTCGGACCAGAGCCTGAGCGCGATCAGGAACGATGCCTTGGGCACCAGCCCCGACAAAAGCGCCGAGGCCGGGGCGGGGGCGCCCGCATGGGCCGGTGGCAACCAGACATGGAAGGGAAAGAGCGCAGTCTTGGCCGCAAGCCCCGCCGTCATCAGGGCCAGCGCCAACCCGTCGGCGGGCGCGGGGGTGCGGGCCGACAGAAGGCCCATGTCCAGCATCCCGTGCGCGCCGTAGATCATCACGACACCAAGAAGATAGAGCAGCGATCCGATCAACGCGAAGATCATGTAGCGCAGGGCCGCAGCCAGCGCATCCGCCTTGCCCGACAGGGCCACCAGCCCCACCGCGACCAGCGTCAGCAACTCGAGCCCCACATAAAGGTTGAACAGGTCGCGCGACAGGATCATCGCGTTCATCGCGGCCCACAGCAGCAGCGCCAGAGGCCAGAAGCCGAAGGATCGCCGCCCCGATCCGGGCGCGAATTCCACCGAGGCCGCGGTGATCACCCCCGCCATGACAAGCGCCGTCATGGCAAGAAAGGCCACCGCCTTGCCATCGGCCTCAAGCCCGATGCCCAGCGGCACACCCCAGTTGCCCGGCACGACGATGGCCGGGCCCAGTTCCAGCATTTCGGCCCCCAGAAGGCCGATTGCGACGAAGGCCACCACGCAGACCAGCGCCGATGCGACGACGGCCAGGCGGGGGGCGGCAATGCTGAGAAACGCTCCGGCCAGCGGGGCTGCCAGAAGGACGACGATGGCATCCACTTCAGTCGTCCTCCGCTTCTTCCGGAAGGGCGACCCGGCCGCTTGCAAGCGCATGGGCGACCACCAGCCCGACGGCCAGCGCCGTGGCCGACAGCGCCACGACGATGCCCGTGATGATCAGGGCCTGCGGCACGGGGTCCGGCGGGCCATAGCGTGTGGCGTAGGCACCCAGATGCAGGAAGACGCCCGACCCGATCACATTGAAGGCGACCACGCGCCGCAGCAGGTGATGCGCCGCCACCAGACCGTAGAATCCAAGCGCGATCAGGATCGCACCGGTCACTGCATAGGCATCGGCGCTCATCGCTCGCCCTCGTCCGGTTGGGCGGGCTGCGGCAGCGGCTGGCCCAGAACCAGAAGCCCCAGCGTCAGCACGATGGACAGGGTCAGCACGATCTCGACCACGACGATGATCGGCTTGGCATAGGCCACGGGCCAGGTCAGGAAGCCCGCGCCGAAGACCAGCGTGAGCAGGCCCGCCCCCAGAAACACGAGCGGCCCCAGCACAAGCCCGATCCGCATCACCCGGGAATGGATCCCCGGGGCCTGCAGATGCCCCGCCATCGCCGCCAGAAGGCCGACCGCGGCCAGAACCGTCCCGCCCTGGAAGGCACCGCCCGGCTGATCGGCGCCTGCCCAGACGATATAGACCCCGATCATCAGGCCCACCGGAGGCACCACACGGCCCAGCGTCGACATCACGCCGCCGGGCCGGGCATGTTGCCGCGGGCCCAGCGGATTGCCCCAGTCGGCATCGCGTGCCAGCATCCAGACCCCCAGAAGCGCCACGATCAGCACCACGGCCTCAAGCAGCGTGTCCCAGGCTCGGTAGTTCAGCAGAACGGCCGTGACCGGGTTCCCGACCCCGGCCGCGGGCAGGTTCTCGGCGACGGCTGCCGAAAGGCCCGGCGCCTCGGGCGTCACGAACCAGGCCCAGATCAGCACGCCGCCCAGGGCCGTCGCCAGCCCGGCCGCGGCCGGATGGCGCGGGGCTTCGTCGCTGCCATAGGGCCGCCGACCGGCGGCCGCGCCGAGAAGCACCCCCGTCAGCCCGGCGCC
>JAFIEN010000182.1 GCA_020832515.1 Rubellimicrobium sp.
GACCGGCTCGGCCTTCTATGCGCCCGCCACCAGCGCGATCGAGATGGCCGAGGCCTATCTCAAGGACCAGAAGCGCGTCCTGCCCTGCGCGGCCCATGTGAAGGGGGCCTACGGGCTGGACGGGCTTTACGTCGGCGTGCCCACGGTGATCGGCGCGGGCGGTGTCGAGAAGGTGATCGAGATCAGCATGGACCGTGACGAACAGGGAATGTTCACCAAGTCGGTCGATGCCGTGAAGGGCCTTGTCGCCGCCTGCAAGGGCATCGACGCAAGCCTGGAGTAAGCCGGGGCGCGCCCCTAGCGCAGGTCCATCCGGGCATAACGGGCGCGCATCATCTGGGGCGGCATGCCGTAGGCTGTCTTGAAATGGGTGTAGAACTGGCTGGTCGATGCAAAGCCCGCATCCTCGGCCAGTTTCCCGATCGGCATCGAGCTTTCGATCAGCCGCGCCCGCGCCCTCAGAAGCCGCATGCGGATGACGAACTGCTTGACCGGCATCCGCATCATCCGCGTGAACAGGCCCAGCGCGTAATTCCGGTGCAGGCCCGTTACCGCGGCGACATCGGCATTCGAGATCGGCTCGGACAGGTTCTCGACGATGTAGCGCACCATCGCCACGACATGGCGGACATGGACCGAGGTCAGCTCGCGCCGGGCGCCGGGGTCCTGCAGCGGGTCGAGCAGATATTCGAGATCGGTAAGGAGCGCACGACGCAGCGCGGCGTTCATCTCCATCTTCATGACCTCGGTCCGCTCGACATCATTGGCGCGATAGTCGCGGTACCAGCGGGTCACATGCTCGATATTGCAGACGGTGTCGGGGATCTGCACCAGCGCGCCCCCCAGAAGCGCGACCTGCAGCCGCGCGATATGCGGCATCAGAAGAAACGTGTCGACGGGCAGGTAGATATTGGCCAGCCGCACCGGACCGTCGCCCAGCGGCGTGACCCGGACAAGCCGGTGCGGGATGCCGGCCCAGAACAGCACCAGCCGGTCGGGCGGCACCTCGATCATGCGGTCCGCGATCTGGTAGGTCATGCTGGCGCCGGTCAGCAGGTTGCCCTCGACATGGCCATGCCAGTGCGGTGCCTCCATCAGGTAGGGCGTGAAGATCCGCATCCCGAAACGCCCGATGGCGCGGTTCTTTGCGTAGAAATGCCGTTCGTGGCTGCTGCTGGCCGCCGGAGTGGCCTGCCGCGACCCGACCAGTTCCGCGTTCCGCTCCATCACGATTTTCCAACCTGAAGAATCCGGAAAAGAATGTTGGATTTCGCTATTGCTGTAAAGCCGGGTTCGGACAAAGGTTGCGGACGCAGGATGGGCCACGGGAGATGGTCCGGACTTGCGGCACAACGATGCCGGGAAAATGCACCCGGCCCATGACAGCCCTTGGGAGGACTGACTTATGAGACATGTGACGCGCGCTGCTTCGGCAGCGCTGCTATTGGGCGTTGCCCCCTCTGTCCTTTTGGCAGAGATCGTGGGGCCGACGACGCCCCCGCCCGCCCCGGATTTCGAGGCGCAGGGCGAGCCGATCTTCGTCAATCGTGACGAGGTCTTCACCTTCCGCGCGCTGGACAGCTACAACGAGCCCGATTTCGTGGCGGCCTTCGTCGAGGCCGGCCTCCTGCCCCCGGTCGAAGAGCGTCTGCCGGCCGAGCCGCTGGTCTTTTCGGCCGGCAACATGCCCGATGGCATCGGTGTCTATGGCGATGTGATGCGCCATGTGATCGGTGGCCGGCCCGAGGGCTGGAACTACTGGGCGGGCCAGTCCTACGGCTGGGGCGGCATCGACATCGCCATGGCCGAATGCCTGACCCGCACCGGCCCGCTGTTCATGATCAATCCCGAAGACCTGCTGCCGATGCCCAACCTTGCAAGGTCGTGGGATTGGTCCGAGGACGGGATGAGCCTGTCCGTCAACCTGATCGAGGGTGCAAGATGGTCGGATGGCGAGCCTTTCGGCACGCATGACATCGACTTCTACTGGAACCACGTTGTCATGGATCCGAATATCACGCCGCTGGGCGGCGCCACGCCCAGCACCTTCGGCGAGGGCACGACGCTCGAGATCACGGGACCCTATCAGTTCGTGTTCAACTTCACGACGCCCTTCCCCGAGCAGATTCTGTTCGCGATGGCCTACGGCACCTTTTGCCCCGGCCCCTCGCACATGCTGGCGCCCCATCACCCGGCGACGGGGGGTGAAAGCTATGAGGGCTTCACCAGCGCCTTCCCGCCAGATTTCATGAACTTTCCGGTCATGGGGGCATGGGTCGCGGTCGAGCATCGCCCCGATGAAATCGTGATCCTGCGTCGCAACCCCTTCTACTGGAAGGTGGACGAGGCCGGAAACCAGCTGCCCTATCTGAACGAAAACCACTATCGGCTGTCGACCTGGGCCGATCGTGACGTGCAGGCGGTGGCCGGAACGGGCGACTTCTCGAACCTCGAACAGCCCGAAAACTTCGTTGCGGCCCTGCGTCAGGCGGCGGATGAGGATGCGCCGGCACGACTGGCCTTCGGGCCGCGGACGATCGGCTACACGCTGCACATGAACTTCTCGGCCAATGGCTGGGGTGCGCCGGATGAACGCGCGCAGGCGATCCGCGAACTCAACCGCGATCTGAACTTCCGCATCGGCGTCACCCAGGCGCTGGATCGGGTGCGGATCGGTGACAGCCTTGTGCGGGGTCCGTTCACCACGCAGTATCCGGGCGGCCTCTATCCCGGGACGTCATTCTATGACGAGGAATCGACCGTCTTCTTTCCCTACAGCCTTGAAAGCGCCCGCGCGCATTTCGAGATGGCAGGGCTGGTCGATACCGACGGTGACGGCTTCCTGAACCACCCGGCCGATGTGATGGGCGGGGCCAATGTGCAGATCACGCTTCTGAACAACGTGGACTTCAACACCGACTCGAACCTTGCCGAGGCCGTTGTCACGATGATGGAGGAAGCGGGCCTGCGTGTCGTGCTGCAATCGCTGAGCGGCAATGATGTCGACGCCGTGGCGATTGGCGGCGGCTGGGACTGGAGGGTCTTCCGCAACGCGAGCGAACTGATCACGGTGGTGCAGAACACGACCGAACTGGCTCCGCTCGGTCCGCAGACGATGCGGTCGCATTATGCCAACACGGATGGCGAAATTGTCCTGATGCCCTTCGAGGAAGAGCTGAACGAGATCATCTCGGCCTTCATGGCGACACGTGATGCAGAAGAGCGTGCCGAACTGATGCAGCGCTACCAGCAGGTCTATACCGAGAATCTCTATGGTATCGGTCTGACCGCCTATCCGGGCGCGCTGATCATCAACAAGCGCTTCTCGAACATCCCGCCGGGTGCACCGATCTTCATGTTCAACTGGGCCGAGGACAACATCATCCGCGAACGCGTGTGGGTTGCCTCTGACGCCCAGGGCGACTTCGAGGTCTTCCCCGAGAGCCTGCCCGCAGCACCGGGCACGCGCGGTGTGATCACCACCAACTGACCCGATGACGACCGGCCGGGCGGCGACACTGTCGCCCGGCCGATTCCGGAGCACCGACCGACGACACCGCACCCCCGCGTGCAGACCCCGGTTGCGACCCACGACACCCCCGCGCCCCACATCCCGAGAGAGAGAGGCACGTCGATGCTGCGTTTCGTTGCCTTCCGCGTCCTTCAGGCGATCCCCGTCCTGATCATCATGAGCATGATCACCTTCGCCATCATCCAGGCACCGCCCGGCGATTATGGCGACTACATCCGCAGCATGATGATCACGCAGGGCAACGCGACCGTTGCCGTCGCCGATGCTGCGGCCGAGGCCTTTCGCGAGCAGCACGGGCTGAACGATCCGCTGGTCGTGCAGTATTTCCGCTGGATCACCGGCATCGTCTTTCGGGGTGACTTCGGCCATTCGCATTTCTACAACCGCCCCGTCTCGGAAGTGTTGGGCGCGCGTCTGCCCGCCACCATCGGCATCGCGCTGATCTGTCATCTTCTGGCCACCGTCCTGGGGATCAGCTTCGGGATCATCGCGGCGACCCGGCAGTACAGCTGGATCGACACCACGCTCAGCTTCATCGCCTTCCTCGGCATGACGATCCCGCGGTTCCTGCTGGCGCTTCTGCTCATGTATGTGCTGGCTTTCCGGCTGAACGTGCAGGAGCTGGGCAGCTTCTATTCCACCCGCTACCTGATGCAGGATTACTGGCTGGGTCCGTTCCAGTTCAACTGGGCCAAGCTGTGGAACCTGATCCAGCATATCTGGCCGGTCATCTTCG
The DNA here is from genome assembly GCA_020832515.1 of Rubellimicrobium sp. GTDB lineage: Bacteria > Pseudomonadota > Alphaproteobacteria > Rhodobacterales > Rhodobacteraceae > JAFIEN01. The sequence continues at coordinate 4,269 of JAFIEN010000182.1, forward strand.
TCGCCACGCTGGGCGGGCTGGCCTACAACATGCGCGTCATGCGCGGCAACCTGCTGGACACGCTGAACGCGCAATATGTGGAAACCGCCCGCGCCAAGGGCCTGACCGAAGGTCGGGTCATCATGCGCCACGCGGTGCCCAATGCGATGCATCCGCTGGTTGCCTATCAGGGCGTGATCATGCCCTACATGCTGACCGGCGAGATCGAGGTCGCCATCGTCTTTGCCCTGGCCACCATCGGGCCGGCCATCGTCGCCTCGATGGGGATCGGCGATGTGCAGGTGACGGCGACGCTACTTCTGGTGCTGGGCGCGACATTGATCATCGGCAACATCATCGCAGATCTGCTTCTTGCGGTGCTTGATCCGCGCATCCGGGTGGGGACCTGAACCATGAGCATCATGCCCGATCCAGATCGCGCCATCCCCGGTGTCCACGACCCTGCCCCCCCCGAGTTCGAGCCGGACGACACCCGCACAACAACCGGCACAAGCGAAAGCCAGAGCTATGCATCGCTGGTCTGGCGGCGGTTCCGCCGGTCGATCCCGGGGATGATCGGCCTTGTCCTTGTGACGATGCTGATCACGGTAGCCATCTTCGCCGATTTCTTCGCCCCGGTAAGCCCGCGGGGCGCCCATACCGCCTTTCATCCACCCGACAAGATCAGCTGGTATGTCCCAGGCGAAGGCTGGCGGCTCCGCCCCGTGGCCTTCCCGATCGTGGAAGGGGCCGAGCTGGATCCAGTGACCTTCCAGCCCTTGAATGCACCCGATTACGACAACCCGCGGCCGATCCGGTTCTTCGTCGAAGGGTGGGAGTATCGCTGGCTGGGCATCACGATGAACCGCCATTTCATCGGGGTCGAGGACGGCACGCCGCTTCATATCCTCGGCACCGACCGGTTGGGTCGGGATATCATGTCGCGCGGGATCATCGGCAGCCGGATCAGCCTTGCACTGGCGCTGACCTGCATCGCCTTCATCACCCTGCTCGGCACGATGGCAGGGATCACCTCGGGCTATATCGGCGGCAGGTTCGACTCGTGGTTCCAGCGGTTCGTCGAGATCATCCTCGCCTTTCCGCAGCTGCCGCTTTACCTGGCGCTGGCCTCGCTTATCCCGGTCACGGCGCCCTCGGGCCTGTTCCTGACCTTCGTCGTCGCGGTCATCGTGGGCCTTGGCTGGGCGCAGCTGTCGCGCGAGGTGCGGTCCAAGACGCTGGCCCTGCGCCAGATCGACTATGTCCGCGCCGCAATGGCCGTGGGCGCAAGCGACGGGCGGATCATCACCCGCCACATCCTGCCCAACGTCATGAGCCATGTGATCGTCGCGATGACCCTTGGCATCCCGGCCATCGTGCTGCTGGAATCCTTCCTGGGCTTCCTGGGCTTTGCGGTGAAGCCGCCGCTGATTTCCTGGGGCCTGATGCTGCAGGATACGCGGACCTTCTCGGTCATCGGGTCCTATCCGTGGATCCTGTCGCCCGTGGGCTTCGTCCTGTTGACCGTCTTCGCCTTCAACGCGCTTGGCGACGGTCTGCGCGATGCCATCGACCCGTATTGAGGGGGGCCGGATCATGAACCAGAGCATCACGGACCAGAGCATCGAACCCCTGATCGACGCCCAGAAGGTGGGTGTGAACTTCAAGGTCGAAGGTGGGATCGTCGAAGCCGTGCGCGACGTGTCCTTCACGCTGTACCGCGGCAAGACGACGGCGCTGGTGGGCGAAAGCGGCTCGGGCAAGTCGGTCACGGCGCGTGCGGTGATGCGGCTTCTGTCCAAGCGGGCGACCGTGTCGGACCAGACGCGGATCTATTACGACGGCGAGGACATGGCGCATCTGTCGGACCGCGAGATGCGCCGCCTGCGCGGTAACCGCATCTCGATGATCTTTCAGGAGCCGATGTCCTCGCTCAACCCGGTCTACAAGGTCGGATCGCAGATCGTCGAAGGGCTGATCCTGCATCAGAAGCTGCCCAAGAAGGCCGCCTGGGCCCGCGCGATCGAGCTTCTGGCCGAGGTGCAGCTTCCCGACCCCGAGGCCCGGGTGAACCAGTATCCCCACCAGCTTTCCGGCGGGCAACGGCAGCGGGTCATGATCGCCATGGCGCTGGCGAACCGGCCCGATGTTCTGATCGCGGATGAACCGACGACAGCGCTGGATGTGACGGTGCAGGCGCAGATCCTGAACCTGATCGACGATCTGAAGGCGAAATACGGGATGGGGGTGATCCTGATCACCCATGACCTGACCGTCGTGCGCCAGTTCGCGGACCATGTTTACGTCATGCAGCACGGCGAGGTGCGCGAAAGCGGGCCGACCGAGCAGATCTTCACCCAGGCGAAGCATCCCTACACCCGCCGCCTTCTGGCGTCGGAACCCAAGGGCGTGGCCAACCCGTTGGAAGGCGCCCAGGACACGGTGCTTGAGGGCAAGGACGTGAAGGTCGAGTTCATGTTGCGCAAGGGCGGGGCCTTCCGGGGCACCTATGTGCCCCTGATCGCGGTGGACAACCTGAGCCTCGAACTGAAACGGGGCGAGACGCTGGGGCTGGTCGGCGAAAGCGGTTCGGGCAAGACGACCTTCGGGCAGGCGCTGATCCGGCTGATCCAGATGGATGCGGGGCAGGTGACCTTCTGCGGCGACAGGATCGACGACAAGGACCGCAAGGGGATGCGGCCCTACCGTAGCCGGATGCAGATCGTGTTTCAGGACCCGTTCTCTTCGATGAACCCGCGCATGTCGGTGCGTCAGATCATCGAAGAGGGGATGATCGTCAACGGCATCGGGCGCGACGCCGCCGAGCGGTACACGCGGATGCGCCAGGCTCTGCGCGACGCAGGGCTTCCCGATACGATCAGCCACCGTTTCCCGCATGAATTCTCGGGCGGGCAGCGTCAGCGCATCGCCATCGCGCGGGCCATCGCGCTGGAACCCGAATTCATCATGCTGGACGAACCCACATCGGCGCTCGACCTGTCGGTTCAGGCCCAGATCATCGAGCTTCTGCGCAAGCTTCAGCGCGAAAAGGGCCTCAGCTACCTCTTCATTTCCCATGATCTCAAGGTCGTGCGTGCCCTGTGTCACCGCGTGATGGTGATGCAGAACGGCAAGATCGTGGAACAGGGACCAGTGTCGGAAGTCCTTGTGAACCCCCAGACCGACTACACCAAGCGGCTTGTCCGCGCAGCATTCGAGATAGCAGCATGACAGTCATTACCTTCATCGGTGCGGGCAGCACCGTCTTCACCAAGAACATCGCGGGCGATGCGCTTCAGCGTGCGGCGCTGAAGGATGCCACGATCCGCCTGATGGACATCAACCCCAAGCGGCTTGAGGAATCCGAGATCGTGGTGGGCAAGCTGGCCAGCACGTTGGGCGGCCATGCCAAGGTCGAGACCTATACCGACCAGCGCCGCGCCATAGCCGGGGCAGATTTCGTCGTCGTCTGCTTCCAGATCGGCGGCTATGACCCCTGCACCGTGACAGATTTCGAAGTGCCCAAGAAGTTCGGCCTGCGCCAGACCATCGCCGATACGCTGGGTATCGGCGGCATCATGCGCGGCATCCGCACCGTGCCGCATCTGTGGACGATCGCCGAGGATATCCGGCAGGTCGCCCCCGATGCGAACATGCTGCAATACGTGAACCCGATGGCGATCAACACCTGGGCCATCGGCGCGAAATACCCGGATGTGAAGCAGGTGGGCCTGTGCCATTCCGTGCAGGGCACGGCCGAGGAACTGGCCCGCGATCTGGATATCCCGGTGGGGGACATCCGCTACCGCGCGGGCGGCATCAACCACATGGCCTTTTACCTGAACTTCGAACATCGTCAGGCCGACGGCACCTACAAGGACCTCTACCCCGCGCTGCGTCAGGGCTATGCCGAGGGGCGCTTCCCCAAGCCCTCAAGCTGGAACCCGCGCTGCCCCAACAAGGTCCGCTACGAGATGCTGATGCGTCTGGGCTATTTCGTGACCGAATCGAGCGAGCATTTCGCCGAATACACCCCTTATTTCATCAAGCGCGACCGGCCCGACCTGATCGAGAAATTCGGCATCCCGCTGGACGAATACCCCAAGCGCTGCGTCGAACAGATCGCCCGCTGGGACCGCGAGGCGAAGGAATA
>JAFIEN010000183.1 GCA_020832515.1 Rubellimicrobium sp.
GGCCGACCACGCGGGGCTTGGGGGAATTGGTCAGGAGTTCGATCCGGTGCAAGCCCAGCGAGGACAGGATCTGCGCCCCCAGCCCGTATTGCCGCAGTGTTTGGGGCGACGCCTCCGAGCCCACGGCCAGCTTCATGTGCAGGTCGCGCAGCAGGACCAGCACGCCCCGACCCTCGGCCGCGATCAGTCGCATCGCATCGGCAAACTCCCGCGACCGGCCCGTCCCGCCCGCCCCCACCACGTCAAGCAGCGGGTCGAGCGTATGCATCCGGACCAGCACCGGCTGATCATCCGCGATCTCGCCCTTGATCAGCGCGATATGTTCCGCCCCCTGGGTCTGGTCGGTGTAGATGCGCAGCACCCAGTCGCCGCCATGTTCCGAGGTGATCACTTCTTCCGACCGCAGCCGGACCAGATTGTCGTGCCGGCGGCGGTAGGCGATCAGGTCGCTGATCGTGCCGATCTTGAGGTTGTGGCGCTGCGCGAAGGCGACAAGCTCGGGCAGGCGGGCCATGCTGCCGTCTTCGGCCATGATCTCGCAGATCACGCCCGAGGGGTTCAGGCCGGCCAGACGGCTGATGTCGACCGCGGCCTCGGTATGGCCGGCGCGCACCAGCACGCCGCCATCGCGGGCGCGGAGCGGAAATACATGGCCCGGCGTGGCGATATCGGCCGCGCCGTGGCTGGCGTCGATGGCCACGGCCACGGTGCGGGCGCGGTCATGGGCCGAGATGCCGGTCGAAACCCCCTCGCGCGCCTCGATCGACACGGTGAAGGCCGTCTCGTGGCGCGACGAATTCTGCGAGGCCATGAGCGTCAGACCAAGCTGGTCGACCCTGTCGCCGGTCAGCGACAGGCAGATAAGGCCGCGGCCATGCGTCGCCATGAAGTTGATCGCATCGGGCGTGGCCATCTGGGCGGGGATGACAAGGTCACCCTCGTTCTCGCGGTCCTCGTGATCGACAAGGATGAACATCCGCCCGTTGCGGGCATCCGCGATGATGTCTTCGATCGGGCTGATCGCCTCGGCCCAGTCGCGTTCGACCGGGCCGGGGGTCTCGAAGGGGGTTGTCATGGCCTAAGGTCCGAACCGGTGCATTCCACGGGGCAGATAGACCAAGCCCGCGCCCTTGGAAAGGGACCGCCCCTGATCCGGACGTGCCGCATGGCCAAGACCCCGATGCTGCAGCCCTCAGGCAGGATGAGACCCGCGCACCGCTGCGGGCACCCCCGATCGCGGCACCCCTCTGCCCCTCAGTCCCACTCCCTCAGCCGCGCCACATAGCGCGCCATCGTATCCACCTCGAGATTGACCGCATCGCCCGGCGCCATCTCGCCCCAGGTCGTCACGGCCTTCGTATGGGGAATGACGTTGACGCCAAAGTGTGCACCCTCGACCTCGTTGACCGTCAGCGACGTCCCGTTGAGCGCGACCGAGCCCTTGGGCGCGATGAAGCGGGCCAGCGCCTCGGGGGCTTCGAACCGCATCCGCGTGCTGGCCCCTTCGTCCTCCATCGCGATCAGGCGGGCGACCCCGTCGACATGGCCCGAGACGATGTGCCCGCCCAGCTCGTCCCCCACCTTCAGCGCCCGCTCAAGATTGAGCCGCCGCCCCGCGGGCCAGCCCGTCTCGCCGATATTCGTCCGCGCCAGTGTCTCGCCCGAGATCTGGACCTCGAACCACGGCCGCGGCGCCCGGCCCGATGCAACGACGGTCAGGCAGATCCCGTCGCAAGCGATCGAGGCGCCAAGCTCGATCCCTGCGACATCATAGCCCGTTGCGATCCGCGCCCTCAGGTCGCCGTCGAGGCGGGTCTCGAGAACCTCGCCGATATCGGTGATGATGCCGGTGAACATGCTGCCTCCATCGCTTGGAAGGCTGAGAGCTAGCCCAGCAGGTTGGCCGCTGCAAGGTTCGGGAAGATGCCGGTCTGCAGGCCCGGCACCGTCGCGGCGCCGCCGGTCCTGCCGACCGGCCCGAGAGTTCTGCCTTATTCCTGCCCGAGCAATGGGCTACACGTGCAGGAGACCAGTCTTCACCCGGATGCCGCACCCGTGACCAATCAGCCTGCCGGACGCCGCTTCCTTTTCCTGCAAGGGCCGCATGGGCCCTTCTTCCACCGGCTTGGCCAGATGCTGCGCCGCGCCGGGGCGCAGGTCTGGCGGGTCGGCTTCAATGCGGGCGACCGGGCCTTCTGGTTCGGCGGCGCGGGCTACATCCCCTACCGCGGCCGGCCCGAGGATTGGCCGACCGAGGTCGACCGCCTGCTGAGGGCGCATCGCATCACCGATATCGTGCTTTACGGCGACAACCGCCCCATCCCTGCGCAGTCCCTCGCCGCGGCCCGCGCGGCCGGCGTCACGGTCCATGTCTTCGAAGAAGGCTACATGCGCCCCTGGTGGGTGACCTACGAACGCGGCGGCACCAACGGCAACTCGCGCCTGATGGAGCTGACCGTGGCCGAGATGAAGCATGCGCTCGAGATGTCGGACCTCGACATGCCCGAACCGCCCACGCATTGGGGCGACATGCGCCAGCACGTGTTCTACGGCGCGCTTTACCACTGGTTCGTCCTGTTCCGGAACCGCGACTACCGCAACTTCCGCCGCCACCGCGAGCTCTCGATCGCGACCGAGACGTGGCTCTACACCCGTCGCCTGTTGCTGATGCCGTTCATCGGCCTGCAGCGCCATGTCGCCACGCAGCGGGTCAGATACGGCGGCTTTCCCTATCATCTGGTCCTGCTGCAACTCGAACATGACGCAAGCTTCCGCGATCATTCGCCATTCACGCGGATGTCGGACTTCGTCGAACTGGTGATCGAAGGTTTCGCCAAAGGAGCGCCCGGTCATCACCACCTGGTCTTCAAGGCCCATCCGCTGGAAAACGGCCGTTCGCCCATCTGGCGCATGATCCGCCGGCTGTCGCGCCAGCACGGCGTCCGGGGGCGCGTGCATTACGTTCCCGGCGGCAAGCTTGCCCGGCTGCTCGACCATGCGCGCACGGCCGTCACCGTCAATTCCACGGCTGCGCAGCAGGTGCTCTGGCGCGGGATCCCGATCAAGGTCTTCGGGCAGGCGGTCTATGCCAAGCCTGAATTCGTCGCAGCCCAGCCCCTGCCCGAGTTCTTCGCCGAACCGCGCCGGCCCGATACGCGCGCCTATCGCGACTACCGTCGGTTTTTGCTGGAAACCAGCCAGGTGCCGGGCGGCTTCTATTCGGCCCGGGGGCGGCGGCAGCTGTTGCGGCAGGTCGTCGACATGATGCTGGCCGGGGAAGACCCCTATGATGCCCTGAAATCCGGCAAGGCGGCCCCGCGCCAGAACTTGCGGATCGTGACCTGACAGCCACAAGACCTGCCATGCATCCCTGCGTCTGACACTCGAACGCGGCGCTGGTGCCACACCCGGCGCGGCCGCCTTGAGGGCGATTCGCCCTCGGGGGTAGCCTAGACGGGCCAGATCCGCTAGTTCTTGGAAAAAGTTCGAGGCAGAACAACAAGGTCGAGGAGACCGAGCAGTGACGATCATGCGCATGCGCCTTGGCAAGGGCGTGGCCTTTCTTGCCTTGTGTGGGCTTCTTGCCGGCTGTGGCCTGCCACGCTCAGGTCCCGACAAGAACGAGATCTTCGCAGGCTCCGTGCTGCGCGAGGGCGATGCCTTTATCCTGACCGTCGACGACCGCGTGAACCGGATCGCCAGCGTCACCCCCGCGCTGGGCTTTTCGGCCAGCCTGACGGGGGCAGGCGTCGTCGGCTCGGACACGATCCAGCCGGGGGACCGGCTTTCGCTGGTGATCTGGGAAAATGTCGACGGTGGCCTTCTGGTGCCCACCGGCATGAACGCCACCGTGCTCGAGGAGGTGCAGGTCGACGGTGAGGGCTTCATCTTCGTGCCCTATGCCGGCCGCGTCCGCGCCGCGGGCAATTCGCCCGAGGCGATCCGCCGGATCATCACCGAGCGGCTCGAGGAGCAGACCCCCGATCCGCAGGTGCAGGTCGCGCGGCTTTCGGGCGACGGGCAGACGGTGACGGTGCTGGGCGGTGTCACCGCGCAGGGCGTCTATCCGATCGAGCGGCCGACCCGGACGCTGTCGTCGATGCTTGCGGCGGCCGGCGGCATCGCGATCCCGCCCGAGACGGCACAGGTCAAGGTCGTCCGCGGCAACCATACCGACACCATCTGGTTCGAGGACCTGCACAGCCACCCTGCCCATGACATCGCGCTTCGCGGCGGCGACCGCATCTTCGTGCAGCAGGACCAGCGCACCTTCACCGCGCTGGGCGCCACCGGCACGCAGACCCGGATGCCCTTCACCAGCCAGACCATCACCGCGATCGAGGCGCTGGCAATGGTCGGCGGCCTGTCCTCGACCACGGCCGATCCGACCGGGGTGTTCGTCTTCCGCAACGAACCCGAGCCGATCGCCCAGCAGCTTGTCGGGCAGGATGCTGTCCGGGGCACGCAACGGGTGGTCTATGTGCTTGATCTGACACGGCCCAACGGCATGTTCTTGGCCCGCGACTTTGCCATCCGCGACGGCGATACCGTCTATGTGACCGAAGCGCCCTTCACCCAGTTCTCGCGCGTGATCGCCGCGCTGACAGGCACGCTGGATTCGGTCGGCGGGGCCGCCTCCGCCTTCGAGTAGACCCTTGACCGGGTCGCATGCCGACCCCGGACCGGCCGCCGCGGATCCCCTTCTGCGGCGGCTTTTCGTCATGAACGGCGGCTTCCTGACCCAGCCCCGGATCAGGCGCATCCTGCAGCTGGCCGGGCACGAACTGCGCCTTGGCCTGCCCGGCGCGGGCGACGGCGTGGTCGTCTGGGGCTAGAGCCCGACCGCCTGGCGGGGCGAGGCGCTGGCCGCGCGGTGCTGCGTGCCGCTGGTGCGCGTCGAGGATGCCTTCCTGCGTTCGGTCCTGCCAGGGCGGGCGGGGGGCGGACCGCCGCTGGGCCTGATCATCGACCCGGAGGGCGTCCATTTCGACCCCACCCGACCGTCCCGGATCGAAAGCGTGCTGGCCCGCGCGCCGCTTGATGCGTCAGAACTTATCGAACAAAGCAAGGTCCAGATCGCCCGAATCCGCCGCCTTCAATTATCCAAATACAACAACTACCTGATTCCGGGTGAGGCGCCCAAGCCCGGCTATGTCCTTGTCGTCGATCAGACCGCGGGCGATGCCTCGGTCCGGGCCAGCGGGGCCGATGCTGCCACTTTCCGACACATGGCAGAGCTCGCCCGTGCCGAACACCCCGGCCGCAGGATCGTTATCCGCACCCATCCCGAGACGCGTTCGGGCCATCGCGCGGGCCCCTTCCCGACCGCACCCGACGGCACCGTCCTGCATGACGCGGCCATCAGCCCATGGGCCATGCTCGCGAATGCCCATGCCGTCTATACCGTCTCGTCCCAGATGGGATTCGAGGCGATCCTCGCCGGTCACCGCCCCGTCGTTCTGGGCCAACCCTTCTATGCCGGCTGGGGTCTGACCGACGACCGCGCAGGCCCGCTGCCGCGCCGGGGTCGCCGCTTGACGCCCGAGCAGCTTTTCGCGGCGGCGATGACGATCTGCCCGGTCTGGTACGACCCTTTCCACGACCGTCTCTGTTCGCTGGACACGGCCCTCGACATCCTCGAGGCCAAGGTGCGTGCCTGGCGCGACGACCATAGGGGCTGGGTCGCGGGCGGGATGCGGCTGTGGAAGCGGGGGCCCATGCAGAAGGTCTTTGGCCGCTACCGCCCCGTCCGCTTTGCCGAAATCGGCGCTGCGGGCGGAGCGGAAGGGCAGGGCAGGCGCCTCATGGTCTGGGCGGGCAAGGCGGGGTCCGACGCGTCCGGCGTGGTGCGGGTCGAGGACGGGTTCCTGCGCTCGCGCGGGCTTGGGGCCGAGCTGATCCCGCCGCTGTCGCTTTGCCTGGACGATCTGGGCATCTACTACGATCCCGGACGCGAAAGCCGGCTCGAGCGGTTGATCGCCGGGGCGGTGGACCTGCCCGAGGACGACCGCGTCCGGGCCGCGCGGTTGATCGCGGCGCTGGTCGGGGCGGGGGTGACGAAATACAACCTTGGCCGGGCCGACCTGCCGGACCTGCCCGAGGGCCGCCGCATCCTTGTCCCCGGTCAGGTCGAGGACGATGCCTCGATCCGGCTGGGCGCGGGCGCGGTGCGCACGAACCGGGCGCTGCTTTTGGCCGCGCGCGAGGGCAATCCGGGGGCGTTGATCCTCTACAAGCCGCACCCGGATGTCGAGGCGGGCCTGCGGCCGGGGCATGTGGCCGATGCCGGGGCGCTGGCCGATCTGGTGCTGACCCGCACCGACGCGGCAGCAGTGCTGGCGGCGGTGGACGAGGTCTGGACCATGACCTCGGGCCTGGGGTTCGAGGCGCTTCTGCGCGGCAAGCCCGTCACCTGTCTGGGCCAGCCCTTTTATGCCGGCTGGGGCCTGACGCGCGACCTTGGCGATCCCTTGCCCCGGCGCGGGGCGCGGCCCGATCTGGTGGCCCTCGTCCATGCCGTTCTGATCGCCTATCCGCGCTATCACGACCCGGTCACGGGCCTTCCCTGCCCGGTCGAGGTCGCGCTGGAGCGGTTGGCAACCGGTACGATCCCCCGTCCGGGGATGGGCAACAGGCTGCTGGCCAAGGCGCAGGGGGCCTTGGCGGGATATGCGCATCTGTGGCGGTAGAGGGCGGGTGGCCGCGCTATTGCCGGGGAGGATCGGGCAGGTCGGCCTCGTCCTCGGGCGGCTCTTCCGAGGGAATCGCATAGGACCCGGTCAGCCATTTCGCCAGGTCGATATCGGCGCAGCGTTTCGAGCAGAAGGGGCGGTAGCGCGGGTCCGTCTCGCGGGCGCAGATCGGGCAGGCCATCAGACCAGCCCCCGGATCAGCGGCGCGGTCGGCAGACGCTCGCGCTTGCGTTGCAGTTCGAACAGGCCCATCGCCGTCCAGCCGACAAGCGAGGTTTCCACCGGATCGGCGCGGAAGGCGGCGCGCAGCGATTGCTCTACCTGCTTGCGATGCGCCTTCGACATGGGCGCGAAATCCACCGCCACCTGACCGCCCAGCCCCCGCAGGCGCAGCGCGCGGGGCAGCGCGCGGGCGGCGGCCAGATTGGCCTTGAGGCTGGCCGCGGGCGAGGTATCGCCGCCCGTGTTCACATCCACCGCCACCAGCGCGCGGGTGGGTTCGACATGCATGGACCCTTCGCCCAGATCCACCTCGGGGCGCAGCACGTCGGCCAGCGCGTCCAGCACCCCTTCGCGTGCAAAGCCGCCTGGATCGGTCACCACATCGTCGGCCTGCCATTCGCGCCAGGCCAGCGCATGAGGCCCGTCACCTTCGGTCAGGGCCTCGGGCTCGGTCCCTGCGGCGTCGCCGGTCACGGCAGCGGCAAGGTCCAGCATCGCGGCAATGTCGGCGGCGATGTCCTCGTCCGGGGCGCCCTCGCATTGTGACCGCAGGATCAGGCCGAAATCACCCGTTCCCGCCGCCTCCGCAATCTCGTGCAGGCGGGCGCGCTCCTCCTCATCCGCGATCTGGCGCGAGATGTTGCGGCCGGGCGCGCCCGGCGTGACGATGGCATAGCGGCTCTTGAACAGGATGCGGTCGGTCACGGGCACGGCCTTGCCGGCCTCGGACACGCCCGTCACCTGCACCAGCATCGGCTGGCCCGGGCGCAGGCCCTTGGCCTGCCGCAGGAAGGCGGTGCCCTCGGGCAGGCGCAGCATCATGCCGCCCTGCCCCTTCATCGGCCGGTCGCAGATCGCGCGGAAGATCGCCCCGGGGCGCGGCGCGCTGTCGTCGTCGATCAGGACATCGTCCAGACGCCCGTTGACCAGAAGCGCCGCCGCCTCGCGCGCGCCCAGATGGTCGAGGATGATGCGGCTGCCCTTCATGTCGCGCCTCCGTGGACGGGATACCCGGCCGCCGTCAAAAGACCTGCCGTCTCTGCAAGCGGAAGGCCGACCACGGCGGTGAAGGATCCGTTGATCCATGGAATGAAGGCCCCGGCAGGCCCCTGAATGCCATAGGCCCCGGCCTTGCCCTGCCAGTCGCCGGTTTCCAGATACCAGTTCACTTCCACGTTCGAGAGGCGCTTCATCATCACGGCTGTCATCACGTCACGTTCCCAGACCTTTTCGCCCCGCCTCACGGCCACAGCGGTGATCACCCGGTGCCTGCGGCCCGAAAGCAGATGCAGGAATTCCGCCGCCTCGCCCGCGTCGGCAGGCTTGCCCAGGATCCGGCGACCAAGTGCGACGGTCGTGTCTGCGCACAGCACGACCTCACCCTCGCCGCAGGAAACGGCCGCGGCCTTTTCCCGCGCGATGCGGCGCACATAGTCGCGCGGGACCTCGGTCTTCCGGGGGTCCTCGTC
>JAFIEN010000184.1 GCA_020832515.1 Rubellimicrobium sp.
CCCCCCCCCCCCCCCCCCCCCCCCCCCCCCCCTCCTCGCCCGTCCACCGCAGGACCCCGGCCCACCGTCAGGCCACATCGAGCCCCGCCAGCACCTCGGGCGGCACGCCGCGCCGGATCGCGCTGTCGCGCACCGCATCGCGCAGGGCCGGGCTGCGCTTCATCAGCCGCATGAAGCGCGCCTCGTCCAGCGCAAGCAGCACCCCATGCGAGATCGCCTTGACTTCGCCCCGCCGCGGTCTGCGGCTGAGCAGGGCAAGCTGGCCGAACATCTCGCCCCGTCCAAGCCGCACCTGATGGGGCCCGCCATCCAGCTCGACCGCGCCCGAGGCGATGAAGAACACCGACGACGGCACCGTATTGCGCGGCAGGATCACGTCGCCGGGCGCCACGAAGCGGGTAGTCAGGCGGCGGGCCAGCGCCTCGCGGCCTTTGTCATCCAGATCGGCAAAGATCGGGAACTGCCCGATCAGATCGGCCTTCTGCAACGCCAGATCCAGCTTCGGCCGCATCTGCGCATCGGCCCGGCGCGTCTCGATATCGCCCAGAAGCGTGGCATGAACCTCTGCCCCGATCAGCCCCTCGTCGCGCAAGGCATCATATTCGCGTTCCTCGATCCGAAGCGCGGTCGAGCGGATGAAACGTCGCTCCAGCCGTTCGGCATAGCCGGGGTATTGCAGGCGCAACCCCTCGAGCGCCTGCTCGACCTCTTCGCCGCGCCGCTCGAGAAGTTCGTGCAGCAGATCGGCCACGCGGCGGGCGTGGATGCGGCGGATGCGGCCGTCGATGAAACCATGCATGTCGCGCAGGCTCAGGCGTTGCATCAGCAAGAGCTCGAACCGGTCCGCGGTCAGCCGCTCCAGCGGCCTCGACAGGCCGATCATGTTGTGCAACCGGACTGCCGCCCGCTGAAGCCCGTGCGGCCCCATGGCAGCCCGCGCGCCCCGGCGATAGCCGGTCCGCCCGTTCACCCGCGTCATCTCGATCAGGCGGTCGGCATTCGCCAGCGCGATCTCGGCGATCCGGCCCGAGATCGCACGCTCGCGCATCCGCTCCAGGATCATGTCCCGCTCATGGCCGGCCAGCGCGATCAGGCCCAGCGTGATCCGGTCCCGGTCGAGCAGTTCCTCGCTTTCCTCGGCGGCCTTGACCGCCCCATCCATGCGCTCGGCAAAGCTCTTGGCCTCTGACCGGACGATCTCGCGGGTCAGGCCGTAGTTCTCGGTCGTCTGGGCGACGGTTTCGCGCACGCTTTGAAGGGCCACGGCGATCACCTGATTGGCCAGGGCCGCATCGAGCGGCGTCAGCCGCGCAAGCCCGAGTCGATTGATGATCCAGCGCAGCGTGGTCCCCTGGACGATCAGCGTGAACAGCACGAAGCCGGTCGACAGGATGGCGACCAGCCTGCGCACCTCGGGCGCCACGAACAGGTTCTCGGTCACGGCCAGTGCCAGCGACAAGGTGACCGCACCGCGCAGGCCGCCCCAGAGGATGGCGATGCGATAGGGCGTCTCGATCGGACTTGACAGCTTGAGGAACGTCAGGACCGGAAAGAGGCCGAACAGGATCAGCACCCGCGCCCCGATGGCCGCCCCCGTGACCACCGCCAGAAGACCCAGATCGGCCAGGCGCACATTGTCCAGAAGCCGGGGGATGAGCAGCGCGGCCAGCACGAAGATGAAGGCCCCCGCCCAATAGGCCAGAAGGTCCCAGACATCGCGCAGCTTGACCCATGCCGCAGGCGAAAGCCGGCCCGGTCCCACAAGGTTCAGCGTCATTCCCGCCGCCACGACCGCGATCACGCCCGAGGCGCCAACGAATTGCTCGGCCAGGATATAGGCCAGATAGGGCAGCGCGACCGAGACCGACATCTGCGCCAGCACGAAGCGCGACAGCCACCGCATCAGCATCGCCGCCGCCCGCGCCAGCAGCCACCCGGTCAGCGCCCCGCCGGCCAGAAGGACGGGAAACCCCAGCAGCGATTGCGGCAGATCGGGATTGGGCACACCGCGCATCACATAGGTGACGAACAGGCCGAAAAGCGCGATGGCGGCAGCGTCGTTCAGCAGGCTCTCGCCCTCGACGATGCGCGACAGGCGCTGTGGGGCGGCAATGTTGCGGAAGATGCCGACCACTGCCGAGGGGTCCGTGGTCGAGACGATCGCCCCGATCAGAAGGCAGGCCATCAGCGGCAAGGGACTGGCCCAGTAAAGCGCATAGCCAACGGCCATCGTGGCCACGACGACGGCGATCACGGCCAGCACCAGGATGGGCACCCAGTCGTCGGCCATCCGGCGGATGTTCATCCCCAGCGTGGCCTGAAACAGCAGGGTCGGCAGAAACAGGTAAAGAAAGACGTTCGCCGTGATCGGCAGTTGCAGGATCGCATTGGCCACCGGGTTCAGCGCATCGGTCAGATCGGTCCTGAGAGACCAGGACGCACCAAGGCCGATCACCACCCCCAGACCGGCCAGGATGACACTGAACGGCACACGCAGCCGCGCGGCCAAGGGCTCGCTCAGGCCGATCAGAAGGAACAGGAGCGCGATCAGCGCAAGTATCAGGATCAGGTTCATCGATCGGCACTTAGCCACCTGTCCGTCATCTGAAAAGAAATCCTGACACTGCGCCGGTCACATTCGCTGCAACGCGTGACATCTTCCGTGATCGGCGCCATTCGCGGGCCGACATGCGGCCCGTTCCCGTGGAATGACGCAACGACAAGGCGCCTGCGGGGTAACGGCGCCGGATCGCCGCACAGCCCCCGGAACCGGGCACGAGACACGGCAGCGCCGACCTTGCACGGCGATGCCACAGGCCGACAAGTCACGAGGCCGACAAGACCCGAGGCCGACAAGGCACGGGTCATGCACAGGATGGGGCCGGCACGGGGTCAATGCAGGCACGGGTCCAAAGCCTGCACGCGACCGGTCGATGCGCTACCGCGCCAGGATCAGATCGGCCCGCAGCCCCCCCAGCCGTGCGCTGTCGCTCAGGCGCAACTGCCCGCCATGGCCCCGCGCGATGTCGGACACGATCGCCAGCCCCAGTCCGACGCCCGGTCCGCGATCCTGATTGCGCGCGGGATCAAGCCGGGTGAAGGGCCGCATCGCCTCGGTCCGCTGCTCTGCCGGAATGCCGGGGCCGTCGTCCTCGACCGTGATGCGCACTGTCTTCTGCCCGACCACAACCGAGACCTCGGCCCGGCTGCCGTGGCGCAGGGCATTGCCGATCAGATTGTCCAGTGCGCGCCGGATTGCCAGCGGACGCAGCGGCACGGGACCTGCCCATTCCACGCCGGACACGCCTCGCTCGGCTCCGCCCGGATCGACCGGGGCCATCGTCACCGCCTGACCGGCCCGTGCGGCATCGGCGACCGCATGCCGGACAAGTTCCGTGACATCCACCGTCTCGAGCGCATCACCTGCATCACCCCGGGCGAAGTCCAGAAACCCGTCGATCATCCGTCTCATCTCGTCCACATCGTGGCGCAACGCCTCGGCCTCGTCCCCGCCGATCAGGGCAAGGCCCAGTCGCATCCGGGTCAGCGGCGTGCGCAGATCGTGGCTGATGCCCGACAGCATCAGCGTGCGCGCCTGGTTCTGCCGCTCGATCCGGCCGCGCATCTCGAGAAAGGCCGTGCCGGCCACGCGCACCTCGGTTGCACCCCAGGGACGATAGGGCACGATCCGTCCCTTGCCGTATTCGGTCGCGGCCTCGGCCAGTTGCGCGATCGGCCGCAGCTGGTTGCGCATGAACAGATAAGCCACAACCGTCAGCACCACCCCCAACACCACGATCACCACCAGAAGCTGATGCGGATTGGACGCGGCCACCCGCCGCCGATGAAAGGCCACCTGCATGTCGCCCTGCCCCGTCTCGACCCAGAGCGTCACACGGCGATCCTCGATCAGGTCCACGGCCAGAAGCCCGGGCAGCCCGTCACGCAAGGTCGCGATCATGGCCCGCCCCGACAGGTCGTACAGATGTCGACTGTCGGCACCCGGCACTGCCTCGACCGGCAACGTCACCGCAAGCTCCATGGGCACGGCAATCACCGCAGCCGCCACGAGTGCCGCCTCAAGATCGGGGGCCGCGTTCACCGTATCCTGCAGGAAGCGCAGCTCGAGCAGGACCGACCGTGTCATCTGCCGTGTCACATCCTCGAAATGGCGCTGGAAGAAGCCAAGCGACACCGCCCCCTGCAGCGTCAGGACCGGCAGGAGCAGGATGAGCGCCGCCCGCCCGAACAGGCTGCGCGGCATGGAGCGTTTGAGCAAGCCGAAGGACATGCGCTAAGGCTAGCGCCGGCGCGGTCACGAAGAAAGGACGATCCATGACCCGATGGGACATGCCGGACGATATCGCCTGCATCGTTGCGCCGAACCCCTCGCCGATGACGCTGCGCGGCACCAACAGCTATCTTGTCGGCACCACCTCGCTGTGCGTGATCGACCCCGGACCGGATGACCCGGCCCATCTGGACGCGTTGCTGCGGGCGATCGGCCCGCGCCGCATCAGCCATATCGTCGTGACGCACGGACATCTCGACCACTCGGGTCTTGCCCGGCAGCTGTCGATGCGGGTCAGGGCGCCGGTTCTGGGCTTCGGCCCGTCCGGCGCGGGAAGAAGCGCGGCGATGCGGCGACGGGCGGCGGGCGGACTGGCCGATGGCGGCGAAGGCATCGACCGCGCCTTCCACCCCGACGTCATCCTTGCGGACGGGATGGAGCTCGAGGGACAGGGCTGGAGCCTGCGCGCCATCCACACGCCCGGCCATATGGGCAATCACCTTTGCCTGCGGCTGCGTGACATGCTGTTCACCGGCGACCACGCGATGGGCTGGGCTTCGTCGCTGGTCTCGCCGCCAGAGGGGGATGTCGCAGCGTACATGTCCTCCTGCATCCGGCTTCTCGCCGAGGGAGAGGTGACGCTGCTGCCCGGCCATGGCGACCCGGTCCCCGACGGCGCGGCCCGGATCGCCGCGCTCTTGCGACACCGGCAGGAGCGCGAGCGCCAGATCCGGTCTGCGCTCGAGGACGGTCCCCGCGATATCGCTTCGCTTGTCACCACGCTTTACGGTGCGATCGCGCCGGACCTTCGCCGCTCTGCCGGACGCAATGTCCTTGCACATCTGATCGACCTCGATGAGCGGGGCCTCGTCCTTGCCAGCCCCGGCCCTGCCGAGGCGGCGACCTATGCCTTGCGACGTTGAATTCTTGCGCCGCCCTCTGGACGAGCCTTGCAGGCATTGCTATAGCCGCGCAAGTTCCGGCGTAGCTCAGCGGTAGAGCAGTTGACTGTTAATCAATTGGTCGTAGGTTCGATCCCTACCGCCGGAGCCAATAATCAATCATAGCTGCGTTTTGCCCAAGGCCCTGCGGGAACCCTGGCGGTTTGCGGCCGATCCACGAAACGGCGACCGGACCTTGCGGTTGCTGATCCCTTCCCATCAGCGACTGACCCGCCGCACCGCTGCGAAATCGTACCTGAACGCGTGCTCCGACGTGCTGCACCGACCGGGATTCAGGCGGGGGCGGTCTCTGCCTGCCGGTCACGGCCGCACGGCACCCGTCGGTTTTCGTCCGGACAGGGGGCTGCCATGGCCCGCCGTCCTGGCGCCATCCCCTTACCGTCGGGATCGAGCCGCTCTGTATCGGTCGCACTGACGAAAGTTGGTGAGATCCTGCGTGACGAACGGTCCTGCGCCGATCATTCAGCCCGCGCCGTGCGGCACCTGCCACGGATGGCCCGGTCGACACATGCAGGTCTTGCGATGCAGAAAGAGCGTCCGTCGGCCGTTGGAAACGCGCTTCAAGGGTTTTCGGCTTCGCGCAACCCCGCTATCTGAAGATGGCCGGGTGTGGGACGGCGTGGCAACGACCAAGAGTGAGACAGGATGGCGGATGTCGACAAGCTGGACGACGCAGCCCGGGAGGAGGTCGGAGAGACCGGACCGACGCTCGCTGTGCTGGATCTGTCGGCTGAAGGGTCAACATGGCTTGGCGGTCAGGCTGGCGGCGAGGCGCCGCGGGTGGACGGGCAGGTCCCGCTGACTGACCTTGATGCAGCGCGGGCGTTCCTGACATCCACCCCCGACAGCCATGTCCTGCTTCTTGTGCCGCATCCTGTTCACGACCTTGCCCGGGCTTTGGACGGGGGCCAGCCGCTGAACGAGGCCATCGCCACCAGCGTCGCGCGGGCGCGAGAGGCGCTTGCCTTCCTGCACACCGATCAGCGCCGTATCCTGATGGCCGACCGCGATGCAGCCGCCCGGGCCCCCGACGTTCTGGCCGCGGCGGTGATGAAGGCCCGGCGGATCGAACTGCGGGTTCCAGAGGGCGTCGATCCGCCGGGCGAGGTTCCCAAGGGGTATCAGGCCTTCGCACTGCATTGCTTTGCGGAAGACACCGATCTGCGCAGGCTTCTGGGAGAGGTCGAGACCGTCCTGCTGCCGGTGGGTCGCAACGACCGCAACCGCTCGGACTGGGAGGACGGGGTTGTGGAACTTGCCCGCCTCAGGGCCGAGGCCGCCCGTGCCCGGCCGCTGCCCGAGATCGAGCAGCAATATGCAGCGCTCAGGCACGACTTCGAGGTCGTTGCGCAGGTCGAGACCACGCTCGCGCGGCAAAATCTGGCGCTTCTGCAGGCGCTGGCGGTGGTCGAAGCCGAACGGGACAAGCTCCGCGCGCAACTGGTACCATTGAAGGAGAAGTTTGCGACCGCCAAGGAAAGGCTGGGCGCAAGGACGGCGTTGCTGGCAACACTCAAGACCGACCTCAGGGACGCAAAGAACAAGGCGGCCGGCATGAAGGATGACCTTCTCCGCAGCCAGGCCGAGATCGTCGAAAAGGACAGGCGGCTGGGCGCGCAGGGGCAGCGTCTGGCTCGGGTCAGGGCCGAACGCGACGCCTTCCGTCTGCAGGCAAGCGAGCTGGAGGGCCGCATCATGGCCCTCGAACAGTCGACGTCATGGCGCATCACAACACCGCTGCGCGCCATGCGGCTGACCAGACGTCGTTCGGGGACGGACTGACCCGCGATGGCGGGGCGGAACCGCCAGATCGGCCTTGCGGGCCCCGGCGCGCAATCGCGACCGGACCATCAGCCTGCGCCGGCCCCCCGCAGATGCGCCCGCGGTGATCGGCGTCGTCCGATCCCTGGTGCCACCCCTCGGATGATCGACAGACCGGAGTAGACCATGCCATGACCCGACCCACCGTTTCCGTCATCGTGCCGCTCTACAAGACCGAGGCCTATGTCGAGAATTGCCTGCGCTCGATCATGTCGCAGACCCTGCGCGAGATCGAGATCCTGTGCATCGACGACTGTTCGCCGGATGGCTCGGCCGCGATCGTCGAGCGTCTGGCAGAGGAGGACGACCGGATCGTCCTGATCCGGCACGAGGTGAACCTTGGTCTGGGGGGCGCACGCAACACCGGCATCCGGGCGGCACGGGCCGACTATATCGCCAGCGTCGACAGCGACGACTATGTCGAGCCGGACTTCCTGGAGCGGCTTTGGGAGGGGGCCGCGGGCGGCCATTACGACGTGGTCGTCTGCGGCTTCGTGCGGGTCGCGCCGGACGGCGAGGTGCTGAGTGAATCCGGCACCACGAAAATGAAGGTCATCGATCCGATCCCGGCCGACCATGATCCCTTCCGCATCTCCGAGCCGGCCTTCTGGAACAAACTCTGGCGCAGATCACTCTATGTCGACAACGACATCTGGTTTCCCAACCACATCTATCATCAGGATTCAGCAACCACGCCACGGATCTATTGCAAGGCGCGCAATGTCCGCTTCATTGGCGGAGATTGCTACAAGTATCTGGTGCGCGACGACAGCGTCACGCAATCGACCAGCGACAAGCATCTGCTGGACCGCTACCGATCGGTTGACGTGTTGAAGGACTTCTTCATCAGGGAAGGACTTTCCGACAGACTCAAGGACGCAATCGACGACCGTGTCTATTCCGGCTATTCCTTTCATGTGCAAAGCGCCGTGCAGAAGGACGACAACAAGGCTACAGCGATGGATACGTATCTACGCCATCTGCTGATCATGCGCGAAGCCTATCTCGAATATGACACGATTGTCCGGGGCATGTCCTTCGAGGAAAAGGCCGAACATCTTGTCAGGCACAAGCCCCTGCCTCTGCTAAACCACATCACCGGCAAGAGGGATGTGCCGCATCCCCGACGGCCGCTCATGCCGCGAAAGCCGAGTGTTCTGGTTCTGACCCTTTATTCCGGAGAGAACGAATTCGAGGCCGCCTGCGCCTCGCTCGAGGCCCAGACCCATCGAAACTGGAAGCACAGGGTGTTTCGCGGGGGGGGGCCAATGGGAGCCCCAGGCCCCCATTAT
>JAFIEN010000185.1 GCA_020832515.1 Rubellimicrobium sp.
CGCGACATAAGCCTGTCCGACCGTACGGACCTGACCAGACAAGAGGTGCTCTTGTCCGGGACGCAGGCGCTTGTGCGGCTGATGCTGATGCAGCGCGCCCGCGATATGGCCGCCGGGCATGATACGGCGGGGCTGGTCACCGGTTATCGCGGCTCGCCCCTTGGTGGCCTCGATATGGCGATGGAGCGGGCGGGTGCGGCGCTCGAGGCCGCGCAGATCCGGTTCTTCCCGGCCCTGAACGAGGATCTGGCCGCAACCTCGCTCTGGGGCGCGCAATCGGCGGGCATCCGGGGCGAGGGGCGCCATGACGGGGTCTTCGGCCTCTGGTATGGCAAGGGGCCGGGGGTGGACCGGTCGGGCGATGCGCTGCGCCACGCCAACCTGCATGGCACGGCGGCCTTGGGCGGCGTCGTCATGGCGATGGGCGACGACCACACCGGCGAAAGCTCGACCACCTGCCACCAGTCGGAATTCGCCGCCATCGATGCGCAGATCCCGGTGCTGTCGCCTGCGGGGGTGCAAGAGATCCTCGATTTCGGCCTCTATGGCTTTGCCCTGTCGCGCTATGCGGGCCTTTGGACTGCGCTCAAGTTGATGAAGGACACGGTGGAATCAAGCGCCGTGGTGGACGGACGGCCCGACCGGATGACCTTCGTCACCCCCGATTTCGCCCTGCCCGAGGGCGGCCTGAACATCCGCGCGGGTGAAACCGCCGCATGGCGCGCGCAGGAAGTGCGGCTGATGGAGTTCAAACGCCCTGCCGCCGTGGCATTCGCCCGCGCCAACGGGATCGACCGGGTGGGGCTGCGCGCGCCCCGGGCCGAGATCGGGCTGATTGCGGCGGGCAAGAACTGGCTCGACCTGTGCCATGCGCTGTCGCTTCTGGATATCGACGGGCCCGAGGCGCGGCGGCTGGGGATCGCCACCTACAAGCTCGGGCAGGTCTGGCCGATCGACACGGGCGCGGTGCGCAACTGGGCCACGGGGCTCAAGCTGCTGATCGTGATCGAGGAAAAGCGCAAGCTGATCGAGGCGCAGCTGAAGGAGGGGCTTTACGGCATGGCTGACGCCCCCCGGATCTGGGGCGGGCGCGATGGCGCGGGCCGGGTCCTGTTCCCCGAGCCGCAACAACTCGACCCCGCGATGGTCGCGCGCAAGCTGGGCGCGATCCTGCTGGCCGAGGGGCGCGACACGCCCCGCCTGCGCGCGGCGCTCGACCGGCTGGCCCCGGCCGAGCCGATGCCGTCGCTGGCCGAGCGGACGCCCTATTTCTGCGCCGGTTGCCCGCACAACACATCGACCGTGGTGCCCGAAGGCGCGCGGGCGGCGGCGGGGATCGGGTGCCATACGATGGCGCTCTGGATGGACCGGCAGACCGAGGGCCTGACCCAGATGGGGGCCGAGGGGGCGAACTGGGTGGGCGAGGCGCCGTTCTCGACCCGCGCCCATATCTTCCAGAACATGGGCGACGGGACCTACAACCACTCGGGCCTCATGGCGATCCGCTTTGCCGTGAGTGCCGGGGTGAACATCACCTACAAGATCCTGTTCAACGATGCCGTCGCCATGACCGGGGGGCAGGGCAACGACGGCGGGCTGACAGCGGCGCAGGTCGCGCGCGAGGTGTTGGCGGTGGGCGTGGCCCATGTGGCGCTGGTCCATGACCCGGCCGAGGCGCTGGACCTTGCGGAATTCCCCAAGGGGATCGGCGTGCATGTGCGGGACGATCTGCCACAGGTCCAGAAGAACCTTGGCGAAATGAAGGGCGTGAGCGTCCTTCTTTATGTGCAAACCTGCGCCGCTGAAAAGCGCCGCCGCCGCAAGCGCGGCACCTTTCCGGCGGCGCAGACCCGCGTCTTCATCGACCCCGAGATCTGCGAGGGCTGCGGCGATTGCGGCGTCCAGTCCAATTGCGTGGCGCTGGTTCCGCTGGAAACCGAACTGGGCACGAAACGCGCCGTCGATCAATCCGCCTGCAATCAGGATCTGAGCTGTCTCAAGGGGTTCTGCCCCGCGCTTGTCAGCGTCACCGGGGGCAGGCCCCGTCGCGGCGGGACGACCCTACCCGAGGCTGGCGACCTGCCCGAACCCGACCTGCCCGAACCCGACCTGCCCGAACCCGACCTGCCCGGCATCGACGGGACCCATAACATCGTCATCACCGGTATCGGCGGCACCGGCGTCGTTTCGGTCGGGGCAGTGCTGGCGATGGCGGCGCATCTTGAAGGCAAGGGCACGGCGATGATCGAGATGTCGGGCATGGCGCAGAAGGGGGGTGCGGTGCAGATCCATTGCCGCATCGCCGCGCGGCCCGACGACATCACCGCCGTGCGTATCGCCGAGGGCGAATGCGACACGCTTCTGTCGGGCGATCCGGTCGTCTCCACGGGGGCGGGGGTGATGGCGCTGCTGCGCGCCGGGCGCACCTCGGCGGCGGTCAATGCCCATGCGGCCATGACGGGCGCCTTCGCGCGCGACCGCGATTTCCGCCTGCCGGTCGACGCCATGGAGGCGCGGTTGTCGGGCCTTCTGGGGGATCGCCTGGCAAGGGTCGAGGCGACCCGGCTGGCCGAGCGCGCCTTTGGCGACTCGATCTTCGCCAACATGATCGTTGTTGGCCTTGCATGGCAAAAGGGCTTGCTGCCGCTGACGCGCGGGGCGATCGAGGGGGCGATACGCCTGAACGGGGCGGCGGTCGAGCGCAACATCGCCGCCTTCGCACTTGGCCGCCGGGCGGCGGTTCATCCCGAGGCCGTTGCCGGACGGGCGGAGGCGATCCCGCCCGGGCGGCGCCTTCAGGACAGGATCGACCATCGCGCAAGACATCTTGAACACTATCAGGACGCGGCCCTTGCCGCCCGTTACCGCGCCTTCGTCGCCCGGTTCGACGGGACCGGGCTGGAGGAGGTGGTCGCCGAAGCCTATCACCGGCTGCTTGCGATCAAGGATGAATACGAGGTCGCACGGCTGCTTTGCGGCACGTCGGCCCGCGCAGGCGCCGCGTTCGAGGGCCCCTTTCGCCTGACCTATCACCTCGCGCCGCCGTTTCTGCCCGGCACCGGCCCCGACGGTCGGCCCCGGAAGCGCGCTTTCGGCCCGTGGCTGGGGTCGATCGCCCCCGTTCTGGCGCGGATGAAACGGCTGCGGGGGGGTTGGGCCGATCCCTTTGCCCATAGTGCCGAGCGGCGGCGCGAACGCGCGCTGATCGTGCAATATGAGGCTGATATGGAGGTGGCGCTTGACCGCCTCTCGGACCGGACGCTGGGGGCGGCGCGCGAACTTGCCGCGCTGCCGCTGGGGATACGCGGCTTCGGTCCGGTCAAGGCCGCCGCCATGGACCGCGCGGAGGCGGCGCGGCCCGCGCTTCTTGCCCGTCTGCGCGACGACCCGCCGGGGGCCATGGCGGCCGAATAGGCGTCTGGCCTTTCATCGCTCTGTCATCTGAAGCGGCTACCCCGGCAAGGCACGTCGGGGCAGGGGGCCCCTGCGCGTGCAACCCGGACAGACACCGTCAGGACAGACACTGCCATGCGCCATATCGCCCGCGACATCACCTATGCCCACAGCGCCCGCTCGCGCGGGGGGCGCACGCTTGTCCGTGTCATGGAGAATGTGACGGGAAGGCTTTCGCTGATCCGCCGGGCAAGGGGCTATGAGGCCGAGATCGCCTCGGGCCGCGACTTCTGGGAGGTGATCTGCGACCGCTACGGCCTGAACCTGCGCGTGATCGGCGGCGCGCTGGACTCGATCCCGGCCGAAGGGCCGCTTGTCGTCGTGGCCAACCATCCTTACGGCATCCTTGACGGGCTGATGATGGGGCGGATCCTGTCGGCGCGGCGGGGGGGCGACTTCCGGGTGCTGGCCAATGACGTCTTCTGCCGGTCCCCCGATCTTGAGCGCGTGGTCCTGCCGATCTCGTTCGACGAGACGAAAGAGGCCGCGCGCCTCAACCTCGAAACCCGCGCCGAGGCGCTGCGCTATCTGGGCGCGGGCGGTGGGATCGGGGTCTTTCCGGGCGGCACCGTCTCGACCGCGGCGCGCCCCTTCGAGCAGCCCTTCGATCCGGGTTGGCGGGCCTTCACGGCGAAGATGGTGGCGAAATCGGGGGCGACGGTGGTGCCGATCTTCTTCACTGGCCAGAACTCGCGCCTGTTCCAACTGGCCAGCCACCTGCATTACACGCTGCGCCTTGGCATGTTCATCCGGGAATTCCGCTCGCGGCTGGGCAGCGATGTCGAGGTCGTGGTCGGTCAACCTCTTGCACCCGAGGTGCTGGGGCCCTTCCGCGCCGACAGCAAGGCAATGATGGATTTCCTGCGCAAAGCCACCTATGACCTGTCTCCGGGCCCGGCTGCCGGTGGCAGGATGGGCCATGAATTCGAGGCGAGATACCGGCGCGGCCGGGATCGCCGGGCCGGGGGTGACGCGCATGGCAGTGGGGATTTTCGATAGCGGTCTGGGCGGGCTTACGGTGCTTGACGCCGTGGCGCGGCGTCTCCCCGAAGTGCCGCTTGTCTATTTCGGCGACAATGCCCATGCGCCCTACGGTGTGCGCACCGCCGATGACATCTACGCCCTGACCACCGCAGGGGTTGAACGGCTTTTTGCCGCCGGCTGCGACCTTGTGATCCTGGCCTGCAACACCGCCTCGGCCGCGGCGCTGCGGCGGATGCAGGAGAGCTGGGTGCCGCGGGACAAGCGCGTGCTTGGCGTCTTCGTGCCGCTGATCGAGGCGCTGACCGAGCGGCAATGGGGCGACAACTCGCCCCCGCGCGAAGTGGCGATCAAGCATGTGGCCCTGTTCGCCACGCCCGCGACGGTGGCCAGCCGCGCGTTCCAGCGCGAACTGGCCTTCCGAGCGATCGGCGTCGATGTCGAGGCGCAGGCCTGCGGCGGGGTGGTCGACGCGATCGAGGACGGCGACCTGATCCTGGCCGAGGCGCTGGTGCGCAGCCATGTCGATGCGCTGCGTCGCAAGATGCCGGCGCCGGATGCGGCGGTGCTGGGCTGCACGCATTATCCCTTGATGGAAGAGGTGTTCCAGGATGCGCTGGGGCAGGATGTCAAGGTTTTCAGCCAGGCCGATCTGGTGGCCGAGAGCCTGGCCGATTACCTGTCGCGCCGGCCGCAGATGATCGGGCCGGGCACCGTGTCGCAGTTCCTGACCACGGGCAATCCGGCGCAGGTGTCGAACCGCGCGACGCAGTTCCTGCGCCGCAAGATCGCATTCGAGGCCGCGTAGGGCGGGGTTCACCCCGCCATCACTGACCGCGGCGGGGTGAACCCCCCCCCACGGGGGGGGGGGGGGGGGTGAACCCCGCCCTACGGAGGATCCCCCTCATGACCCATTCCGTCGCCATCCTCGGGGCCTCCGGCTATACGGGGGCCGAGCTTGTCCGCCTGATCGCCACCCATCCCGCCCTGCGGATCGCCGCCCTGACCGCCGACCGCAAGGCCGGGCAGGCGATGGCGGATGTCTTTCCCCACCTCCGCCACCTCGATCTGCCGCGCCTGACCACGGTCGAGGAGGTGGATTTCGCCGCCCTCGACCTGGTCTTCTGCGCGCTGCCCCATGGCCTGAGCCAGGCCCTCGTGCGCGACCTGCCCCGCGACCTTCGGGTCGTGGACCTTGGCGCCGATTTCCGCCTGCGCGACCCTGCCGCCTATGAGAAATGGTACGGCCTGCCCCATGCCGCCCCCGAACTGCAGCCCGAGGCGGTCTATGGACTGACCGAATTCTACCGCGAGGAAATCCGCGCCGCCCGTCTTGTCGCCGGAACGGGCTGCAATGCCGCCACCGTGCAATTAGCGCTGCGCCCGCTGATCGAGGCGGGGCTGATCGACCTTGACGATATCGTCTGCGACCTCAAGAACGGGATCTCGGGCGCGGGGCGGGGGTTGAAGGAGAACATGCTCTTTGCCGAACGATCGGAAGACGTGGCGGGCTACGGTCAGGGCGGCAGGCACCGCCATCTGGGCGAGTTCGATCAGGAATTCTCGGCCCTTGCCGGGCGCGAGGTGCGCATCCTCTTCACGCCGCATCTTGTCCCGGTGAACCGGGGCATCCTGGCCTCCTGCCATCTGAAGGGCGACGCTCTGGCGATCCATGCCGCGCTCGAGGCGCGCTACGCGGCCGAGCCCTTCGTCATCGTGCTGCCCTATGGTCAACTCCCTGCGATGGGGCATGTGCAGGGATCGAATTTCTGCCATATCGGCATTATCGGGGATCGGGTCGGGGGGCGCGCGCTTGTCGTCTCGACGCTCGACAACCTGTGCAAGGGATCATCGGGGCAGGCGCTGCAGAACGCCAACCTGATGCTGGGACTGGACGAGACGGCGGGGCTGATGCTGGCCCCGGTCTTTCCGTGACAAGAGGGTAGGGCGCGATGAAGTCGCTGAAAAAGGTACGCCGCATCCAGATCATCACCGTCACCTTCGTGGCGCTCGCGGTCTCGACCGCGCTGATCGGCTATGCGATGCGCGATGGCATCAATTTCTTCCGCTCCCCCAGCCAGATCATCGCCGAACCCCCGCCCGAGACCGAGGTCTTCCGCATCGGCGGGCTGGTCGTGCAGGGCAGTATCATTCGCGACGCCGGCGAGACGATCCGCTTCGAGGTAACCGACGGTGCGGCCGCCGTGCCGGTGACCTATACCGGTATCCTGCCCGACCTTTTCGCCGAGAACGAAGGAATGGTGGGGCAGGGTCGCTTCGTCAACGGCACCTTCGAGGCGATCGAGATCCTCGCCCGTCATGACGAGACCTACATGCCGCGCGAAGTGGTCGA
Organism: Rubellimicrobium sp.; assembly: GCA_020832515.1. Classification (GTDB taxonomy): domain Bacteria; phylum Pseudomonadota; class Alphaproteobacteria; order Rhodobacterales; family Rhodobacteraceae; genus JAFIEN01. The sequence continues at coordinate 6,788 of JAFIEN010000185.1, forward strand.
GGCACTCAAGGCAACCGGGCATTTCGTCGATCCCGAAACCGGTGCGCACGCGTACTGAAGGTCTCGTTAACCCTTCCGCGTCATCCTGGCCGCCTGAACTTCGGGGGGCAGCATCATGAACGTGAACGACATGTCCGCAGGCCGCGGGGCCTGCATCGACGCGCATGAGGCGGTGTCGCGCGCTGGCGCAAACCATCGTGCGGGGTCGCGGGCATGGGTCTGACCGCACCGCTGAGGGCGCTGCTCGCCCCCGCCGTTCCCGCCACCATCGACGAGATCCTGCGCCTGCGCGAGGCGATGCTGGCCGAAGGGGGGGTGACCCTGACCGAACGTCCGCGGGCGGGATATGACCGTCTGGTGGATGCACTCAACCGGTTGCCTCGCCCGCTCATGGCGCTGGGCAGCCTTGTGATGCTGTCGGCGGCGATGATCGCGCCGGACTGGTTCGCCGGGCGGATGGAGGGTCTGGCCGCCGTGCCCGAGCCGCTCTGGTGGCTGATCGGCGCGGTGATCAGCCTCTTTTTCGGATCGCGCATCCAGACACATGCGCAGGACTTCAGGCGCGAAATGACGGAATGCGTGCTGGCCGCCTGCGAGGGCCATGCGGGCGCTGACGACTTGCCCCCGACCGGGGCTGGTGGCGCTGCGGCGCAGGACGACGCTGTCCCGTCGAAGGCCCCCGAACATCGCGGTTCACAGGCTACGGCCCCGGCAGTGGCGGCGCCGACAAGAACGTGACAATGCGCCCCGCTGCCCCATGTTGGCGGAGCCGCGTTTCTGGTCTATCTTCCGCGCATGATTACAGAGCTTGGCCACTTCGCATTGATCCTCGGGTTCGCGATCGCGATCCTGCAGATGATCGTCCCCCTTGTCGGCGCCCATTACGGCTGGCGCAACTGGATGAGCTTCGGCGAACCCGCAGCCACCAGTCAGGTCGTCCTTGTGGGCTTTTCCTTCGCCGCCCTGACCTGGGCCTTCGTGACCTCGGACTTTTCGCTGCAGTTGGTCTATCTCAACTCGCACAGCCTCAAGCCGATGCTCTACAAGGTCACCGGCGTCTGGGGGAACCATGAAGGCTCGATGCTGTTGTGGCTCCTGATCCTGACGCTGTTCGGGGCTTCGGCGGCGTGGTTCGGCGGCAACCTTCCGGCGGGCCTCAGGGCACGGGTGCTTGCGGTGCAATCGGCGGTTTCGGTCGCCTTCTACGTCTTCATCCTGTTCACCTCGAACCCTTTCCTGCGGATGGATGTCCTGCCCATCGACGGGCGCGACCTGAACCCGCTGTTGCAGGATCCCGGCCTCGCCTTCCATCCGCCCTTCCTCTACCTTTGCTATGTGGGCCTCTCGATGGCCTTTTCCTTTGCCGTGGCCGCGTTGATCGAGGGCCGGGTCGATGCCGCCTGGGGCCGTTGGGTCAGGCCCTGGACACTGGCGGCCTGGGTGTTCCTGACCATCGGGATCGCGCTGGGATCATGGTGGGCCTATTACGAACTTGGCTGGGGTGGCTTCTGGTTCTGGGATCCGG
>JAFIEN010000186.1 GCA_020832515.1 Rubellimicrobium sp.
GTCCAAGCCCGATGGCCGCAACGACGCCCATCGCCGTCGCACGTTTCAGGGTGCCCATTACCGAACCGCTTGGGCAATAAAGGTCAGTCATGGTGCGCTCCTCCCGTTCACCATTCATGAGATCGTATCTTTTTGCTTGGGGTCAGGCTAAGGTAGGCTGGAAATGTCTGTCAACCTGCAATTGCCCGAAGCCTTGCCTGCGTTTTCGCCGCAATGCAGAATAATTCCCGGTTGCGCCTTCGCATTTGCAGAAACGCTTGTGCGACAGCCTCTTGTTGACAGCTCCTCGGACATCGCCCTAGCGTTGCGCGGCTCGGCACGGGGGCGGTCCACGCGCCGATCGAAGCCCCATTCACGCCGGATTTTGGAATTGGAGACTGTCCGTGAAGATAACCGATCTGAAATGCGCATTGATCGGAGATAATCCGGTCATTCGTATCTGCACCGACGAAGGCATCAGCGGTTTTGGCGAGGTCGAACAATACAAACCCTATATCAAACCCTATGTCATGCATCTGCGCGAGGCGCTGATCGGGCAGGATCCGCGTGATGTGGAACGGGTCATGCTGCGCATTCGCAACCGCGGCGCGTTCAAGCCCTATGGGGCCGCGGTCAGCGTGATCGAGATGGCGCTCTGGGATCTTGCCGGAAAGGCGGCAGGTGTGCCCGTCTATCGCCTGCTTGGCGGCAAGGTGCGCGACCGGGTGCGCTGTTACAACGGGTCGATCCGGCCGCCGATGGCGGGATCGGGGCCCGAGGATTACGCCGCCGCCTGCAAATGGATGAAGGCGCGGCCCGAGGGGTTTTCGCTGGTCAAGATGGGGGTCGCCTTCCATTCGGCCCAGAAACGCGATTTTCCCGGATTTTCCTATGCCGATCCAACGGATAGCCCGTTCCACGGCGCCTATGATGGCGCGCCGATGACGGAACGCGGCATGGCCCATGTGATTGATTGCGTGGCCGCAATGAAAGAGGTTCTGGGCGACGAGGTCGGTCTTGCCCTCGATTGCGGGCCGGGCTGGATGCCCTCGGACGCGATCCGTTTTGCCCGCAAGGTCGAAAAATACAATCTTGCCTGGCTCGAGGACATGATCACCGGGGATTACGTCCCTTACGTCAATGCCGATGTCTATCGTGACCTCACGCAATCCACCTCGACCCCGATCCATACCGGCGAACAGATCTATCTGCGCCAGAATTTCAAGGACCTGATCGAAACGCGCGCCGTCGATGTCGTGGGGCCCGACCCTTGCGATGTCGGCGGGATCGCCGAACTGAAGTGGATCGCCGAGTTTGCCAATCTCCACGGCGTGCTCATGGCACCGCATGGCACCGGCAACGGAGTGCTTGGCCTCGCGGCCCTGGTTCAGGTCTGCGCAACCTTGCCGGCCAATTTCATCGCCTTCGAATATCCCAGCGGCAACCATCCCTGGTGGTACGAGATCGTGGACGGCCTGCCCGATCCCATCGTCAAGGACAGCCTGATCGAGGTCTGGGACCGCCCCGGCATGGGTGTCGAACTGAACCCCGAGCGCACAAGGCCCTATCTGCGCGAAGAGGATGCCGATTTCTTCGACTGATCGCCGGGTGGCCCATCCCGGGTTCCGCCCCGGGTTCCGCCAGGATCGGTCCGACCGGCGCGCCGGGCGCCCCTTCTGCATCAGGAACGCGCAACTTGCCTCTTTCGTTGGCAAATATCCTGGGGGGAGCGGCGCAGCCGCGGGGGGGGGGGGGCCCCCCCCCCCCCGGCCCCCCGCCCCCCCCCCCACCACCCCCCCCCCCCCCCCCCCCCCCCCCCCCGCGCCCTGTCCCATGCGCATCGGCGCAAACCCTCTTCCCCTGACCGTCCGCCCCTCCTAGTCTCGGCCCGAACGTCAGCGAGGGCCCCAATGGACACCATGATCGGCATCATCGGAGGCTCGGGCCTTTATCAGATCGACGGCCTGGAAGGCGCCTCCTGGGTCGAGGTTGCCTCGCCCTGGGGCAAGCCGTCGGATGCCATCCTTGTGGGCCGTCTTGGCGGTGTGCCGATGGCTTTTCTGCCCCGGCACGGACGCGGCCATGTGCATTCCCCCACGACCGTCCCCTACCGCGCCAATATCGACGCACTGAAGCGGTTGGGCGTCACGGATGTGTTCAGCATCTCGGCCTGCGGTTCGTTCCGCGAAGAGCTTGCACCGGGCGATTTCGTCGTCGTCGACCAGTTCGTCGACCGCACCTTCGCGCGCGAGAAATCCTTCTTCGGCACCGGCTGCGTCGCCCATGTCAGCCTTGCCCATCCCACCTGCCCCCGGCTGGGCGACGCGGCCGCGGCGGCGGGTCGCGCCGCAGGCGTGACCATCCACCGCGGCGGCACCTATCTGGCGATGGAGGGGCCGCAGTTCTCGTCCGTGGCCGAGTCGCGCCTCTACCGTGACTGGGGCTGCGACGTGATCGGCATGACCAACATGCCCGAGGCCAAACTCGCCCGCGAGGCCGAGCTCTGCTACGCCTCGGTCGCCATGATCACCGACTATGACAGCTGGCACCCTGACCATGACACTGTCGACATCACGACGATCATCGCCACGCTGACGGGCAATGCCGACAAGGCGCGCGCGCTAGTCGCAGGCCTGCCCGCGCTGCTTGGCGACGCGCGCTCGCCTTGTCCGCATGGCTGCGACCGCGCCCTGACACATGCGCTCCTGACCGCGCCCGAGGCCCGCGACCCGACGCTGCTGGCCAAGCTCGACGCCGTGGCGGGCCGGGTTCTGTGACTTGCCGCCCGACGGACCAATCCCGCTGATCCCTGTCCCGTCGTGTCAAGGCAGATCGGACCCCCATGATACGCCGCCACCGCTGAAGGAGCCCCCATGACGCCGATCAAGGACCTGATCCGCACCATCCCCGACTTCCCGCACGAAGGCATCCTCTTTCGTGACGTGACCACCCTCTTCGGGGATGCGCGCGGCTTCCGCATGGCCGTGGACCAGCTTCTCCATCCCTTCGCCGGGCAGAAGATCGACAAGGTGGCGGGGCTCGAGGCAAGGGGCTTCATCCTGGGCGGCGCGGTCGCGCATCAGCTTGGGGTGGGCTTCGTGCCGATCCGCAAGCAGGGCAAGCTGCCGGGGCAGACCATCAGCCAGTCCTATGCGCTGGAATACGGCACGGCGGTGATGGAACTGCACGACGACGCGCTCATGCCGGGCGAATCGGTCCTGATCGTGGACGACCTCCTCGCCACCGGCGGCACCGCCGAGGCGGGTATCCGACTGATCGAAAGCCTTGGTGCGCGCGTCGCAGGCTGTGCCTTCGTCGTGGACTTGCCGGATCTGGGCGGCCGGCGCCATCTCGAGGGGTTGGGGATGACCGTGCACGCGCTCTGCAGCTTCGAGGGGCATTAGGGCAGGGGTGGCTTGGTGAGGGAGAGAGCTCGCGCAGCAAACCAGAACGGTCGTGTGACTTGATGATCCCCGCTTTGCCGGCGCAGCCACGGGCTGCGCGTTCGCGGGGGCAAGGCTCCACCGGAGCCTTTCTGATCCCCGCTCACCCCCTCGGATAGGCAATTACCGACAGGTAGCGCGCCGGCAGCTTGACCAGCACCTCTGGCCCGTGCCGCGCATCGGCATCGAAGAACAGGCTGTCACCGGGCTTGAGCGGATAGATCGTGTCACCATGTCGGTAATCCACCTCGCCCTCGAGCATGTAGAGCAGCTCAAGCCCCTCGTGCTGGAAGGTGGGGAAAGTGTCGCTCTCGGTCGTGAGCGTGATGATATAGGGCTCGACCACAACGCCCGAGCCGTTCGAACCGACATGGCCCAGAAGGTGGTACTGGTGTCCGGCGCGTGTCCCGCGCCGCTCGATCTCGACATGCTGGCCCGCGCGCACATGCTGGGCCTCGCGCTTTTCCTCGTATGAGCGGAAGAAGGCCGTGACAGGGACCGAGAACGCATGGCTCAGCACCTGCAGCGTGGTAAGCGAGGGCGAGGTGTTGCCGTTCTCGATCTTGGACAGCATTCCGATGGACAGGCCAGTCACCTGTGCCAGATCCGCCACCGTCATCCCCTGCTGCCGCCGGAAGTTGCGCACCTCGCGCCCGATGGCGGCTTCGAGGTTGCGCTCGGAAACCTCGCGCACCCGGTGTGGATCCTGATCGAAGGCGGGCTTGCCCCGGGGCAGGGCAGGGGGCAAGTCACCGGGGTCCGGCGGGGGAATATCGTCCATCGAAAGGCCTGTCAGTGAAGCGTGCTGCTGCGAATTTCACTAACAGGAAACATGGCCATCCTGCAACGGAGAAGCTCAGAAGGCCGAGACCGCCGCCACTTCGAGCGCGTGGAGCAGGCTGCCGGCGGAGGAGCGGGGGCCGTAAAGCGTGACCTCGCCCGCGCTGCGCCGGATCAGGGTCACGCCCAGATGCTCGATCACGGTGCGGGTCGCGAAACCGTCGGGCACCTCTGCCAGATCGACATTGCACAGCCGCTCGAACAGGCGGGGCAGGTCGCGGCCCGTGACATCCAGCCGGACCCATGCGTCGGTCTGCTCGGTGATCGAGGCGGCGTCCCCGAAAACGGGTTTCAGATGGCCCAGGATATCCTCGTGGCTGTCGAAGGGCGCCTCGACCAGCCAGATCTCGGGCGTCAGCCAGACGGCACCCAAGGGCGCGCCCGCCTGCGCCGCGGCGGGGCCGGGCAGGGGCAGGCCGATCCCTGCCGCCTTCGCCCGCACCTCGTCCTCGCGCCCGCGCCGGGGCGCGAGCGAGGCCAGCGCCACATCGGCGCGTTCGGTGATCGTGACCGGGCCGATGGTGACGGCCTTGGGCGCCGCCTCGCCCAGCGCGCAAAGGGGTTTCAATCCATGCTCAGCCACGAAGCCGCTCCCCCTCTGGGTCGAAGAAATGGGGCGAGACGATCTCGACCTCGGTATCCAGCCCCGTCAGCAGGTTCACCGCCCGCATCCTTTGCCCGATCTTGTCGGTCCCACCCTTCAGATATCCAAGTGCGATGTCGCAGCCCAGATGCGGGGAATAGACCTTGGAGGTCAGCCAGCCGCCGTCATTGGCCAGCACCGGCCGCGCGCCGATGGGCAGGAAATGGCTGCCCGCCTCGAGCTTGCCGTCGGGCTTCACCGGCTTCACGCCTACCAGCCGCAGACCATCTTCCGTGACCATCCCCTCGCGCTGGCTGAGTACCATGCCGATGGAATCCTTCTTCTTCGACACCATCTTGCCCAGCCCCATGTTCAGCGCGGTGGTCTGGCCGTTCAGCTCATTGCCCGCGACATGGCCCTTTTCCACCCGCATCACGCCCAAAGCCTCGGTGCCATAGACCACGGCGTCGAACTCTTTCCCCTCGGCCACCAGCCGCCGGATCAGCGCATCGCCATAGCGCGTGGGCACCGCGATCTCGTAGGCAAGCTCGCCCGAGAAGGAGATGCGGAACAGCCGCGCGCGCAGGCCGCCGCAGACGGTGACATTGCCCGCGCCCATATAGGGGAAGGCCGCGTCGGAAATGTCCTGATCGACGATCTTTTCCAGAAGGTTCCGCGCATTCGGCCCCGCGACCGAGAATTGCGCCCAGGCCTCGGTCGTCGAGATGATCTGCACGTCCATGTCGGGCCAGAGGCACTGGCGGCAATATTCCAGATGCCGGAACACGCCCACGGCATTGGCCGTGGTGGTGGTCATGACATATTCGTTCTCGCCCATCCGCGCGGTGGTGCCGTCGTCATAGACGATCCCGTCCTCGCGCAGCATCAGGCCATAGCGGCATTTGCCCACCGGAAGGGTCGCGAAGGTATTGGCATAGACCCGGTTCAGGAATGCGCCGGCATCGGTGCCCTGAATGTCGATCTTGCCCAAGGTGGTCACATCGCAGATGCCGACGGATTTCCGCGTCTGCAGCACCTCGCGGTCCACCGATTGCCGCCAGTGGGTTTCGCCCGGGCGGGGGAACCACTGTGCGCGCAGCCACATGCCCACTTCGACAAAGACCGCGCCCTGCTCGGTTGCCCATTTGTGGCTGGGGGTCAGGCGGAAGGGTTTGAACTCGCGCCCCCGCGACCGCCCCGCCAGCGCCCCCATGGCGACGGGCGTGTAGGGCGGGCGGTAGATCGTGGTGCCCGTTTCGGGGATGCTGCGCCCGGTCAGTTCGGCCATGATCGCAAGGCCCAGCACATTGCCCGTCTTGCCCTGATCGGTGGCCATGCCCAGCGTGGTGTAGCGTTTCAGATGCTCGACCGAGGTGAAATTCTCCTGATGGGCCAGTTTGACATCCTTGACGGTCACGTCGTTCTGCTGGTCGATCCAGGCGCGACCCTCTTTCGCCACTTGCCAGAGGGGGCGGATGTTGACGGGGGCATCCTCGGCCTGCGGCAGGGTGTCTGCCGTGGCCTGTTTGCCCAATGCCTCTGCCACCTCAAGCGCCGCCGCCTGACCAGAGGCCAGGGCGCCATGCGTCGAGAGCCGCCCTGCCGCCGCACCCGCCGCCATCAGGCCGGGCGGGCCGCCCGCGCCGGGCACGAAAGCCGCGATGTCCTCGTCCCAGACGGGCCGCGACCGGTGATGCGAGGTGATGTTGACGTTCGGGTTCCACCCGCCCGAGACGCCCAGCGCCTCGACCCGAAGCGTCTCGAGCCGGCCCTTGCCGCTGCGCACCGTGATCTCGGTCAGGCCCAGACGGCCTTTGGTGGCCACGACCTCGCCCCCCCGGATCGCGCGCAGGCTGCCCGCCTCGGGCCCGTCCTCGCGCGGGTCGATCACGGCCACGACCTCGATGCCCTTTGCGGCAAGGTCATGCGCGGTGCGCCAGCCGTCGTCATTATTGGTGAACACCGCCACCCGCTTGCCCACGGCCACGCCCCAGCGATTGGCATAGGCGCGGAGCGCACCCGCCAGCAGGATGCCGGGTCGGTCGTTGTCGGGAAAGGCGATGGGCCGTTCGGTGGCACCTCCGGCAAGCACCGTGCGGCCAGCATAGATGCGCCACAGGATCTGGCGCGGCTGGCCCGGTGCGGGTTCCGGCAGGTGGTCGGCCACCCGCTCGACCGCGCCATATACGCCGTGGTCGAAGGCGCCGATCACGGTGGTGCGGGGCATCAGACGGACGTTCGGCAGGCTTGCCAGTTCCGCCACGGTGGCCTCGGCCCAGCCGGCGCCGCTCTGGTCGCCGATGGTGAAGGTCTCGGCATTCAGCCGCCCGCCCATGCGGAAATCCTCATCCGCAAGGATCACCCGCAGACCTGCGCGCCCGGCGGTCAGCGTGGCCATCAGTCCCGCAGGCCCCGCGCCGATCACCAGAAGGTCGCAATGCAGGAAGCCCTTGTCATAGACATCCGGGTCGTGCTTCGCCGACAGCGACCCAAGCCCCGCCGCGCGGCGGATGATCGGCTCGTAGACCTTTTCCCAGAAGGCGGCGGGCCACATGAAGGTCTTGTAGTAGAAGCCGGCGGTGAAGAATGTGTTCAGCCGGTCGTTCACCGACAGCGCATCGAAGCGCAAGGACGGCCAGCGGTTCTGGCTTTGCGCGCGCATCCCGTCGAAGAGTTCCGCCACGGTGGCGCGCGTGTTCGGCTCCTGCCGGGCGCCGGTGCGCAGCTCGACCAGCGCGTTGGGTTCCTCCGACCCGGCCGTCATCGGCCCGCGCGGGCGGTGATACTTGAAACTGCGGCCCATCAGGCGCACGCCATTGGCCAAGAGCGCCGAGGCCAGCGTATCGCCCGGATGGCCGTTGTAGCCCACCCCGTCGAACCGGAAGCGGAAGGTGCGGGAGCGGTCGATCTGCCCGCCGTCGATGCGATGTGACTGGCTCATTTCGACCGCCCCCTTGCGCGGGCCACGTCGCGGGCAAGCTCGGCCCCCAGTATCTCATGCGTGACGGTGTCGCGGGTGACGACAAGCCAGCTCCGGTCGCCCTGTTCGTGATACCAAAGCTCGCGGTGGACGCCCGCCGGGTTGTCGCGCTGGTAGAGGTAGTCGTGGAATTCCTCGACACCCGCAGTCATACCGTCGGGGCGGTCGATCAGCGCGGCATCGCCCAGATAGACGAATTCCTGCGCGTCGCGGGGGCCGAGGATCGGATGGGGGATCAGCATGGCAAGCGGTCCTCAGTGCAGGTTCGGCTGGGCACCCTGGCCCTTTTCGTCGATCATCCGGCCCTTGAGGAACCGGTCGAAGCGATAGGCGGTCGCAGTCGGGTGGGGTTCGTCGCGCGCCAGCAGATGTGCGAAGCACCAACCCGAGGCAGGCGTGGCCTTGAAGCCGCCATAGCACCAGCCGCCGTTGAAATAGAGCCCGTCGATATGGGTGCGGTCGATGATGGGCG